>JAWXAU010000183.1 GCA_034439655.1 Bacteroidota bacterium
AATTTGAAAGGGTTGTTAGATATATGCTGGATTTATTTACACAGCACAAGTCAGAGACTTGTAGAATACCCTCACAAGACTGGAGTCTTGCGAGGGCGGTTCGCCTTAGCGGTCACTTGTGGGTTATAATGAATAGTAGGGTCTGTGACCCGGCAAACAAACGCCAAACTTATATAAAACTGAGTACTCAAACAGATAAAAATTTTATAATAACCAGCATGTATATATATATCGGCATTTAGCTATTCATCCAAGGTGAGTGTGTTAGCCCCTCAATACTCAAACTGTAACTCAAACTAACCAAATACAAAATCAGTGTGGGAGAGCGGAGAGTGAGAGTGTAAGACCTCAACACTCAAACTGTAACTCAAACTGACTTCTGCCTCACAATTCTCGAGTCTTGTGAGGTCTAACTGCAAGTCACTTTACTTGCCCATGCCAATGCCCAATGAATGGTTTATCAACACTAACAAATTTTTTAGTGAATAATTCCCCGCAAGCCTTTACCGGTTTGCACACTCACTTACGGATATCCAATTACAATACAAGCTTCCACATTAATAAAATCAGTATAGTCTACTAGCGTATTATAACACCTACCAGTAAAATTTAATTTAACTTTTTTGGTTTTAATACCATTATTAAGCTTGTAATTTTCTACAGATGCTACTTTAAAATTAGCAGAAGCGGGTTGGAAGTTGAATTTCCTAGAGGAGTAGGTAGTTCCGGAACTGTCTACCCAATTGATATAAACTCCCCCTTTTTGTAAAGTTGGATTTATAAAACTAAAGTTCCCGGCTTTTACAAAATTATCTATATAGGAATTTTGGCCTTTGCTTGTTTTTCCAGAATCAACAAATATAATATTGAAGCGGGGATTGCAAGTAGAGCAGCCAACGGGTGCCATGCTCGATTTAAATTGATAACAGCTATCAACACCGTTATAACTGCTCTGTTCCCATTGAGAATACATATACATGCCGCCATCACCTGCAGCCAAATAAATGGAATCGCTCACATTTTTCTGCCCTTTAATGAAAAACTCAGGACTTGTGTTACTTGTTGGGGGCAATAGTGGATCGGGCTTGGTACAGCCAGTAGCCAGTATAAATCCCAATATGATATATAATATACTTTTCATGGTATTAATAATTTAAAAAGTTGTAATGGATATATAAATTGAAACCGCGGTTATAAATATTCTCTTGTTGCACACCAAAGTGTGTTTTAGAAGCCACTGGAACAACGCCAAAGAAATATTTCAATTCCATACTCCAACGTTTTTTGAACTGATATTGATAGGATCCAAAAAATTGTGGATCAAACAAGGTAAGCCCGGTTTTATGATTGGGTTCTGAATATTTTACGATAGCAGGAGTTTCAAAATCTTGTTGTACTTGTGTTACAATATTATTTTTGGTATATATTAAAAACGACAAACTAGCTCCAACTTTTAACCAATTATTTTTATTTATTCTACCTTTATAATAAAATGGAAATGATATATAATCCAATCTATTAGTTGTTACTGTATTTGTATAGTTTGTGATGCCGAAATTATACGATTGTGCATTATACACTTTTGATATATCAATATTACCCGAGTTGTAATATAATATACCTATTCCCAGCATGAAATTTGGTTTTAAGTTTTTTTCAAAATTTATTCCGCATGATATAGAAACATTTGGTTTGTGGCTTATGCCAGCATCGCATGTAGCACCTGCATACAGGCCAATCCACCGCTTGCCTGGGCTAAGTGTATCTGTATTTTTTTCCTTTTGCAAAAAAACAGAATCAATTTTATTTTGATTTTTTTTGCTTTGAAAATCTTCCACAACATCGGGTACTTTTTTCACAAATGCCTTTTCAATTTCAGTATTCATTATTACTTTTTCACTTTGTTTTATCGATGCAGTATTTGGTATAGCAGCTTCTTTTGCCTGAATATTATTTTGATATTCTTTATAATCATCCATAAAATATTTTTTGCTCGTATTTTTTTGATATAAAATAGGAACATTGTTCTCTTTTATTTCATTATTTGATGGATTATTACTGCTATTATTATTTGTAGTTTCATTCTTTATTTCAGGTTTTGTAATAGTGGGAAGTTTATTTCCTGAAGTGATTTTTTCTGATTGTATATTGTTATTTGAATCTCTCATGAGCATCCATGTCCCAATTCCGCTGGCGAATCCCACAAAAATAAATATCCAGAAAAAACCTTTACTACGTTTCTTTTTTTCTAGAAGCTTTTCAGCTTCTAGCCAATATTCTTCCTTAAAGCCGAAATCTTTGTTATCATATTTCCGTTTCAAAAAATCATCGAATGGTTCTCTTGGGTCAGGCATTTTAGTTGATATAATTTTTGAAAGTATATAATATAAATATAATAATAAGACTAGCACCACCAACAGTATAGTTTTTAGGGATAGAACTTCCCATCATACTTATCAGTAGTTCTTTTAATTTGGTTCGTGCTTGGTTCACATGCCATTTGCTAGTACCCACACTCATGCCTAGTTGTTCCGAAATTTCTTGGTGACTAAACCCATCAATCGCAAATAAATTAAAAACTTTTCGACTCATTTCTGGCAATTTTTGCATGGCCTGTTCAATATGTTCCACTTCAATTTTCTTATCAGCCTCATTCAAGTCAAAATCATTTTGAAATTCATTAAGTTCGCTATGTTCTGTTAATTCTATCATGGCTTTATAGTTTTTTTGTCGTCTGAAATCATCAATACATACCCGCACAGTAACGGTTCTAAGCCAACTTTCGAATAATTGACTACTATCATAGTAATGCAAATTAGTCAAAGTTTTTAGATAAGCTTGGTTTACCAATTCCTTGGCTCCATCAGTCCCATTGGCATAACGGTAACAAATACCCATCATAAAGCCATAGCACAAGCGGTAAAGCTCATACTGCGATCGGCGGTCGTTGTCAATACAGCCTTTTAGTATGGTCGGGTTTATTGTTAGCACGCTTGCAAAAGTATGTCAATTGGGAATACGCAGCTCGTTTTGCAGAGGTTGGGTAGGCTGTTGAAATAAAAAAATAAATCATGGCTAAAAATAAAACCAGGGTCTTATGGATAGGTCGCTATTTTCCAAATTGCGAATCCAAATATCTGGTGTCATTAGGCGAATGTGGTGATACAATAATATTGAAAAAGTGAGCAATAAAAGTGATTTCATACCATTTCTATTTGTCGAAAGTAAAACTATTGAAAAAACTGTTCGATTTACAAGCACCACCTGTAGATTCTATTATAAAAAATAAACCGTCTTTCTGGAATAGTACGACCTCATAACCAGTATCGACCGAGAAATACTTAAATTTATAGGCATCGCAACCCGCAAATTTTGTTTTCTCAGATACACTTTTATAATAGGACTTATAATTGCTGGCATTTTCTTCGAGGCTCAACTTATTTTTTTGAATACCAATAGTAAAACGACCTGAATTGTCTTCAAATGCTTCAAAATATTCTCCGTTACGGTAGTAATTTTTAGGATTTTTTACACCTGATGGGAGTAAAATACTAAAATCATACTTTCTATTTTTCAATACTTCCCAACCCTTTAATATATCGCAGTTGCTTGTGATGAGTTCGTCTACGTTTTTTAAAGAGAAATCAGGATTTTCACTCGTCATTACTTCATAAGTTTTATATAAGTCATCGCATGCATATTCTTTTGCATTTATTTTGGAAGTGGCTGTCGTAATATATTCATTCGTGCCACCGTTCAATATACAATTGGCCCTTAAAAAGTACGACATGAAAGAATTGTGGTCAAAGCCTGTAGCTGTATTTAGATAGATGAGAGCAAGATTGTAATCTCCTAATAAATAACGTGCATAAGCCAAATTCTCATATACATATTTTGGAACAGACTCCGAACGATCTTTACTTAAATCTACGGCCTTGGTGATATCTTCCAAGCCACCATCATAATCTTTCTGCAAGCATTTTATATAACCCCTGCCATTATAACCCTCATACGTATTTGGATATTTTGCTATAATTGCATTGTATTCATCCATACTCCCTTTGTAGTCTTTTAAAAACATTTTACATTTTGCCAACAATACCCAGGAGGGAATAAGTGTATCAGTTTTCAATTGTTCATTTATATCTGCTGCACAATTTGCATAATCGCCCAATAAATATTTTGCTTTTGCACGCATTCCAATTGCATCTACTTTATTAGCGGTTAGTTCCATGCTTTTGTTTAAGTCTTCAATAGCAGCATCAAGTAGTCCTTTACTTTTTGTCTTGGTGTTGGTATACATCCTAATATAAATTTCAGCACGCAGATAATATACAGTAATATCTTTATATCCTGCTGAAATTAAAAAATCATAACCGCTCAAGGCTGGTGTGTATTCACCCATATTCAAACAATTATAGCTTCGCCAGAATATGATATCATGGTCTGTATTTTTAAATTCATACGCTTTTCCATCAGCAAAATATTTACTGGCTTTGGTATAAAGTCCATTTATTGTTAAAGCATAGGCAACTGTATTATAAAGTTTTATTTCGTTGAATTTAATATCTCGTTGATATGCTTCTATGGCAATTTTATTATATTGCTCCAATTTTTCATAACTGCCAATTAAATATTCATTATACGCAATTCCTTTTGCAATTTCTTCTACTTTCGCAGCTAGATTAATTGTTAATATATAATTCTTTTCAGAAAATGCTTTTTTCATTCCATCAATTGCTTTCTCCGATTCAGTTGGTTGCCGCGAATAACTTGCAGCCGAATTAAACGTGGAACCTGCTTTATTAGGAGTTGGATTATATTGAGGAAGAACGAACGGTCTATAGGAAGAAGGGACAAAAGGTGTCGGCTTTGTAACATATACCGTCATTGTATTATAGTGCATAGTGTAGGTGTTTTGTGCATTACACCATTGTAATAATGTTATTGTTGAAATTAATGCATATAGCTTTTTCATGTTGTAAATAATTAGAATTATAATTCAAACAAAAGTATGTGAAATTTGTGATTGTTGCAGGTATAATTTTATTTCAGTGTAGGATAGAAAATGTATTAGACCTCTTTCATAATTCGATTCTAATAAATATAAAGGTTTGAAACACGAATTTTAAAACTTAGAAGGCTGCCCTTTTTTATTTACAGCAGCCCG
>JAWXAU010000184.1 GCA_034439655.1 Bacteroidota bacterium
CGGGCTGCTGTAAATAAAAAAGGGCAGCATTCTAAGTTTTAAAATTCGTGTTTCAAACCTTTATATTTATTAGAATCGAATTATGAAAGAGGTCTATTGTAGTTCGGCATTACCATTCTAAAAACTAAATCCACCACAGGCGGAGAACTATTTTAGTTTAAGAATTGGTATAATATTGCTGCCACATTAAGCGAACAAAAAAAAATGCTCAAAAAAAAAATTGTTTTATTCATGTTAATATATAATAAATCAATAAAATAAGAACACTCTGGAGGAGGACCGCATCCGCAATCCTAATAAGTAAACGGCGATTTAATAGGTCGCATTACTTGAAGGGTCCAGGGTTGTGGTACTTTAAACATGCGTTTTGGGTAAGTAAAAAGTGCAATGGTCATGGCAGGTACTACTACTAAAGTTGTTATGCCTCGGTCTTGCTGTGTTGCAAATCGATAAATGAGTATGCCAGAAACAATACCCATAGCAAGTGCCCCAACACGGATAATCTTTTCCTGACGACCGAAGTAACCAATTTCTCGGATACGGTGCAAGGGCACTTTCATTCCATTTTTCATAAACAAAGTGTCAGGATCCATATTCATAATAGTGCCGTTAAACTTTGTTAGAGAATTGGTCATCTTAAAAGATATCTTCTGTTTATTGCGGATGGTGTGCTCGCCAAATCCTGAAAATAATTTTAATACCGGAACTGTATCTTTAGAGGCGTTTTGCGAATTTGCCTTGACTGAAACAAGGCAAAAGAAAATAATACAAATGTTTAAACGTAAATTCATGGCTGCAATATTACTTGTTTTCCATCATTTGGTCAATAGTTGTTCGAGTAACAGTATGGTAACTTGGTCGGGCTTTGCAATATATATCTTTCGCCAACGCCTTTATTTGTGGGTAAGTCAGTAGCTTTTCATATAAGGGTTCCACAAATTTACGACGTCCCACCGTGCATAAATATTTTTCCAAAGCCTTATACGCAGCTTCATAATGGTTAACAATAGCTATCTGAAACCAATCGCATAAAATTTCGCAGTTGCCTGATTGCGTAAATTTGAATTTAGCATCCAACTTCTCTAGGTCTTTCAAAGCTATTTTTTTAGGAAGTGACCGTAGGAAATGCAACCAATGATGCGTTGTCCAACCTTTTGTATCTAGTTTTTCGGGATTCGTAAATTCTTTGGCAGCCCGCTCCGATTTGTGAAGCTCGCTACTTTGTATATTTGGGTAATTTGAAGGAAGACCTGTTCCATATACCCATTCATTAATTTTAATTTTTTCTTGCCACTGCTTATTTCCCTTAATAAGTTCCGAATTTAGATATTCGAGGAAACGCTCGGTGGTGATGCTTTTGAAAGCAAAAGTTTTGAAATAAGTATTTACAAATTGGTCCCACTTCTCCCTACCTACCGTGTTTTCAATAGTTTGCAAAAAGAAGCAACCTTTTATATAAGCAATGTCAGTTACACCTTCATCAGGATCACGCCCTGCCAACTTCAATTTTAATTTCGTATCGGGATTGGTATCTCCCATTTCGCTCATCTCTTTTTTCATTTCATCAAGCTCAAGTTTGCAAAGCATATCCACATAAAGCTTCCCGTATATTTTTTCCATAATACGATGTTCAAAATAAACAGTAAAACCCTCGTTCAACCAAAAGTCGTCCCAAGTGGCATTGGTCACTAAGTTGCCACTCCAACTATGTGCAAGTTCATGTGCCACTAACGACACCAAACTTCTATCGCCAGCTATTACAGTAGGGGTAGCAAAAGTGAGGCAAGGGTTTTCCATACCACCAAAAGGGAAACTAGGCGGCAAAACCAATACATCATATTGGCCCCATAAGTACTTCCCGTAAAGCCCCTCTGCCGATTTTATCATAGTGCCCATATCCGCAAATTCCCATGCAGCCTTTTCCAACATATTCGGTTCAGCGTAGATGCCGCAATTGTCCCCCAGTTTTTTAAATGCGATATCTCCCACCGCCAAAGCCATTAAATAACTTGGGATGGGCTTGGCCTGTTTGAAATGGTAGATACCGTCAACGTGTTTTGCAGTATCGTTCTCTGCACTCATTAGGGCCATGAGGTTGCTAGGGCAGGTAATAGTGGCATTATAGGTAAACTTAACACCGGGGCCATCTTGAAGTGGCACCCAACTTCGGGCCAGTATGGCCTGACTTTGCGTAAACATAAATGGATGTTTCCCGCCCGAGGTTTGACTTGCATCCAGCCATTGAATAGCAGAAGATTGTGCAGAAGTACGATAATATATCCGCACTTTTTTGGTATCGGGTGTAATTTTGATGGTTAAAGATTGCCCCAAATATTTTATGGTATCTCCCAATTTAAATTCTGTAGGCTGACTATTTCCATCAATTTCAATTTTTTCTAGGGTTAAATCCCTCGAATCTAAAATCAGTTGCTTGGTATGAGTTTTGTTTTCAACCAATAAATCCACATATCCACTTAATGTCTTAGTTATGAAATCTACCTTCAAGTTCAAGTCTAAATGGGTCACCTTCGCTTCATTGGGAATTGCGAAAGAATGTTTATCAATTTCTGACATGTTGTTTTTCAAGTCATTATCAGTACAACTGAGGGCTAAAATTAACGCCAATAAAGGGATTTGTCTAATTTCAAATTTCAAAAATCTTTTCATATTGCAAAAATACTTACATCAAAGTTTAGTTATTTGGACGCAAGTTGAACAAAAAAATTTGGATTGTTTAAAAGGAATTCAAAAATATCCCATATTTTCGTTGCCTCAAATAGCCATAACCAAAATAAAAAGCTATATAATACTTTATAAAATGTCTCGAATTTCAAAAATCAGCAAGTGGGTAAAAACATTAATCATTATGTTAATGTTTAGCTATAGTGCTGTAGCTCAAGATGAAACACCTGTAGATACCACATTGGTTGCAGATTCTATCGTTCAGCCTACTACCCCCAAATACGAACGTTTTAAAATGAACGTTGATTCAATTACACAATTGGTTACTTATAAAGCTATAGTGGATCAAACAGAGACTCAAGCAGATTCTTTTTACCTTCGTGCAAAACGTTGGGCTAACGGTAAATACCAATTATCTAAAAACAAAAAACTAATATTATTAGACAAACCAAATGAAAAACTAATTGTTAGGGCTCGATTTGCTTCTGTACCTGCAGGCAATAAGTATAGCAGACAAAGCAATGGTTTTATAGTTTTTAACTTAACGCTTATATTCAAAGACGAGAAATATAAATATATTATTGACAATATTATATACGAACCCGAAGTTGACCCATTGGACAAAGAAGCTAGGAAAGAACCATTGGACGTAACACCTTTTGAATATTATATTCAAGTAAAGCACAAAAAGAAACAAACGGATGCATTGCTCCAAGGTGCTGATATCGACATCAAGAAATTATTAGAGGAAATTAAGAAGTCGCTCGAGAATCCAAAAATTTCAGAGGAAGACGACTTTTAGTTTCTCACTCGCAACCTTCAAACTTTTTTTATTATGCGTAAAATCATCCATGTAGATATGGATGCGTTTTTTGCATCCGTCGAACAATATGACAATCCTTCGCTAAGGGGCAAGGCCATTGCTGTTGGAGGTGGCGAAAATCGTGGCGTGGTTGCGGCAGCTAGTTATGAAGCACGGAAATTTGGTGTACGTTCAGCCATGTCAGGCAAGACAGCCAAACAAAAATGCCCCCATCTTATTTTTGTCAGACCGCACTTTGAACGATACCGCGAAGTATCGGGGCTAGTAATGGGAATATTCCACGAGTTTACTGATTTGGTTCAACCTATGAGTTTGGATGAAGCCTACTTGGATGTAACCGAAAATAAAGTTGGCAATATATATGCTGCTAAAATAGCCAAATCTATCAAACAAAAGATATTTGATATAACAGGACTTACGGCCTCAGCAGGGGTATCTTTCAATAAGTTTCTAGCCAAAATAGCAAGTGATATGAACAAACCCGATGGCCTCAAAGTTATTTTACCCGGCGATGCACAAGCACTTTTAGATAAACTACCCATTGAAAAATTTCACGGAATAGGGGAAAAAACAGCAGAGAGAATGCGTAAGCATGGAATACATACAGGCCTTGACATTAGAGCACATGAACTTGATTTTTTGGAAAAGCACTTCGGTAAAGCGGGCACATTTTATTACCATATAGTGCGGTGTATCGACTATCGGGAAGTAAAAACCGACTGGGTTCGTAAGTCATTAGGTGCCGAGGAAACCTTCGATTCAGATATTATAGAACCCGACGATTTGATAGCTCAATTAAGTGTGATCGCAAAGACAGTGGCACACCGTTTAGAAAAAAGAGAACTGAAGGGGCATACCCTTACTTTAAAAATTAAATACCATGATTTTGAACTCAAAACACGGAGCAAAACTTTTACGGAATGGGTGAATGAAGCAGAGGAATTATTAGAACATGCCGTAGCACTATTATATAATCCTGAATTGCCTCATAAGCCTGTTAGGCTGCTTGGTATAAGTATATCGAACTTGAACATAGAAGAGCAAACCCCGCCACAACTAAGTCTTTCAGTTGCTTTCGACTTGCAATTAAAACTTCCTTTTAGCGACCTATTTCTCCGCGATTCAACTCAAGCCGCACTACCGAACCCGCACAATCCAAATCGATAGGCGGTTTCGCTTTGGTGATTTCTACCGTAACAATGCCTGCAAGTGGGAGCACCTGAAATAAATCCAATGCAATTATATGTGCCACTTGCTCCAATAAGTCGTAAGTTCCTGCCATGTGTTTTTTGCAAACCAAAGCTATAATTTCGTAATTGGTAGCATGTTCAATATTGGCAAATACGTGGGTGCCAGGAAGGATGATTTTTACTTCCACATTCAAATAAAAATCATTGCCTTGTTCTTTTTCAAAATCATATAGCCCATGGTTGGCCCTAAAATACATTCGGTCTAGTTTGACAGTATAATTCATTTATTATTATAATATAAAAGAGCAAACGAACAACAGAAAACCCGAATACACAAATTAAATTTGTTAGGAATATGGCAGTCAAGATACAATCAGCATGTTATACCTAGGATAGCTATTGCGTGCTGACTACATATCTGCCAGTTGTAATTATTTTATATTGCCTTTAGTGTCACATAATTTATTGACGCCCCCTAATAAAGTTATTGAGTACATCAATTTTTGTGGCTCCCACACAATATCCGTGCAATCAATAATATTTGTAACAATTTCTCCATCGGGCGATATAATAAATGCTTCCATTCTGCTCGTTGTTATATTTTTTCCTGAGTATATATATTGGCCCGTTTGATTAATATATAATATATTTGGTGGTGCATAGTCAAATCGTGCCCCGCTAGGAAAAAGTTCCCCGCTCCCATCTTCATATACTGCCGCGTACTTTATAGGAATAATTTCTTTTAAGCTTTTATTGATAAGTCCATATAACGAGTCTCGGTGTGTGATATATAACTTGTGCCCAATTTTACTAGAAGTTGTATCATTCGGATTTCCCTGAAATGCTTCAATTTCCATATTGGGAAAGGGTTTGAACTGGTCAAAATATTTTTTTACGGTATCATAATTTTCACCAATTGGGCAACTAAAATTTATTATATAAGTACCATTGGCATGTGCAAAATTAATATAACGAAAAGAATTAGATGGGAAAGAATTTAAAAAAAACTCATTATTACTTTTATATAATATCGTTCCTTTATCATCGGCTACTAATGATGAATTTGTTTTCCCATTTACAAATTTGAAAAACAATTGACCACTTAATGAATCATAGTAAAAAGGAGGTCTACTATACGTGATGATGGCGGTATCATGGCCAACGTATGGGTCGTTTATATCATCCAATACGAAGGTAACATTTTCTCTTTGATTGGTAAATACATAGGGAGGTATAAATTCATTCCCTTTACTATCAAGCAATCCATAATATTCCACATTGTCGTGCACGTCCATATAGGAATAAAAAAGCGGGGGCTTTTTATATATGAAGGCGTTTTCACTAAACTCGGGAGAATTGAAATAATTTTCGGAACTGGTAGTTATGTATTGGGGAACTATTTCTTGGTGGTATAATCTTTTATATATATTCCCTTTTTCATCAAACAATATATATCTGGTATGCGTATCGTTGGAAGTATTACTATAGGATATTTTCTGCAAGTTATTTGGGTCATACATTTTAGGCCTTATACCCAGGCTTGCAAGGGCATAGCCATTAATATATCTATATAGTTCTGGATATTTTATTGGTATAATTTCTTTACCACTTTCTGCTACCATACCATTGTTAGGATTTAAATCGAAAAATCGCACGTGTCGATAATTATAATCATTTTCTATCCCTTTAAATGAATCGACTCTTTCTGTAAAATCGGAAGAGAGGCTTGTATAATAATATTTATAACTATACTTTGTTATAATAGCTTTACCATCTATAAAAGTATCCAATACATTATAACTGGGTTTCACTACCCATTGTCCTTTTTTATTTATCAAACCCCACAGTGCATAATCCTTTGGATTGCCAACTGAATACCCGTCGCTCGTATATTCGCTGCTATGCTCTGCTCCTGATGTATCTTTTACCCAAGCCTTCCCATTTTTGAAAGTTCTGACTTCTAAATAACATTCGGCACAGATAGTCTTGCCTTTTTTGTTGTGGAGGCTATATCTAGACGTCATCATATTAAAGCTAAATTTTTGAGCACAAATTTGGCTAGTAATAGTTAGTATAATAATGAAGGTAGCAAATATTTTCATAAGGCAAAGTAAGGGCTTGTCAATCTATTTATCACATACCCAAAAGGTGGTATTCAGAATTTTATCAGGAAAATAGCTGGTATATAGTTAAGCTGGCTAGGTATGCCATTCCTGTAAGTATCACAATTTGCAATAGGGGCCATTTCCACGATTTAGTCTCCCTATATACCACCGCAATGGTGCTAGTACATTGCAGGGCAAATGCGTAAAAGAACATGAGCGACCACACGGTGGCCATACTATATCTTGGCTTGCCAGTTTGTATATTTATTTCTGCCTGCATTTTATGTTTCAAACTTAGGTGCCCTTCTCCATCACCAATACTATATATGGCCGACATGGTTCCCACAAAAACTTCTCGTGCTGCAAATGAACTGAGCAGTGCAATCCCAATTTTCCAATCGAAACCTAAAGGACTGATGGCAGGTTCTATCCATTTGCCAAAATGCCCTGCATACGATGCTTCCAGCTTTTCGGCCTGCATTTGCGAAGGTGCATTGATAGAATCTTTATAAATCGCTTGCCTATATTTATTTTCTATTTTTTCAAAAGTATCACCTGGCCCATAACTTCCTAAAAACCATAACAAAACGGATACACAAAGTATAATAAGTCCTGCTTCTTTTACGAATATTTTTACGCGGCTCCATACTACTAATGAAACATTATTAATAGTAGGCCATTTATAGGCAGGCATTTCTAATATAAAATAATTTTTCTTGTTTTGTTTCAATACCATTTTAAAAACCCATGCTACCAAAAGTGCGGCAACAAAACCTACGAGATACATTCCCAACATTACCAAACCTTGCATGCTCAATATACCCCATACCTGTGTGTCGGGCACTATAAGACCAATGAGCAAAACATATACTGGCAACCGGGCACTGCAACTCATTAAAGGTATAACCATAATAGTTATCAAACGGTCACGCACATTTTCTATATTTCTGGTTGCCATTATAGAAGGCACTGCACAAGCCATACCTCCAATAAGTGGCACCACCGATTTACCGTTAAGTCCAAAGCTTCGCATCAGTCGGTCCATGATGAAACTAACGCGAGCCATATAGCCGCTGTCTTCGAGTAGGGTGAGCAATGAAAACAATATAACAATTTGCGGAACAAAAACCAAGACGCCTGATATTCCTGATAGAACACCATTGGCCAATAAATCTCCCAACATACTGTTAGGTAATTGTTGCAATGTATATGAACTGAGGCTAATAAATCCTTGTTCGATTAATTCCATGGGCCAGCGTGCTAGCCAGAATATACTTTGGAACATCACAAATAATAAGGCAAAAAAGATGAGCAATCCCCAAACTTTGTGTGTTATAAATTTATCTGCAAAATTACTGCGGTCGGTTACATGTGCCGTTTTTGTAATACACTCAATCAGTATTTCATCAATCTGTTTGAATCGATCCACGGTTTCGCGTGCTTGTAATTTCCCAGTTTCAAATTCATATTTTGAAAAAACGCGTGCTATATTTTGTTTTGAATGCGACGCAACAGAAACTTGATGGGCCAATACCAAATCTTTATACATATTGCCCGTATTGATCACAATTTTTAGTTCTTCCAAAAATTCGACAATGGCTGGATTAATTTGGTAAAATATTTTGGACGGGCTTTTTAAATTGGCAACAGTTTTTTCTAATAAATCAATGCCCTGTCTTTTGCGTGCATTAATTTCAACCACAGGTATACCTAATAGTTTGGATAGTTCTACCGAATCAATTTGTATATGTTTTTGTGCAGCAACATCTAGCATGTTCAAAGCCAATACAGTAGGCATCCCCAAGTCAATTACCTGCAAACACAAAAGCAGTGAGCGTTTCAAATTTGAAGCATCTGCAACTACTACAATTTTATGTGGTTCGAATCCTGTTTTTTGACCTAAGATGGTGGAAACCGTTACCTGTTCATCGCCACTTTTGGGATATATACTATAAGTGCCTGGCAGGTCAATGATTCGTGCATTTCCAACATCTGCCCATTTATAATCGACCGTAGTGCCTGGAAAATTGCTTACTTTTTGGTTAAGGCCAGTAATGGCATTAAACAAAGTAGATTTTCCTGAGTTTGGATTTCCTACTAGGGCAATATGGATAGGTTTGGTGCTGATATAATTAAAGTTTAATTTTTTTAGAACCAAAACTATCTTTTCTGATACGCACTTTTGCTGCTTCTTGCACCCGCATAGCCAAGGTATAGCCAGCTACCTGAATAGCAACGGGGTCGCCAAAAGGGGCAATCAAAACCATTTTTACTTTTTCACCAGGAACACAGCCCATTTCGAATAACTTGGCCAACAGATCATCGGCTTCAATGGCTTCTATTATAGCGGTTTCCCCCTTTTTTAGTTCGGACAAGTACATGTGTTGAAATCGCTTGCAATTTAGAACATTTCTAAAGAGCTAGGCAAAAGATTTGTGAAAAACTTGTGAATGGGTTTGGAAAGGTATGGGTATAGGTCTATATTTGCCCCTCTTTTTACAAAACCGTATATAGATATAACAATATTAAAATCAATAACTTAAAAAGGAATAATTTAAAGTATGAAAAGCCAAGGAGCCATTAAGGTATTTGCCATTGCATTCGCATTGGTCTGCATGTTCCAACTGTCATTTACATTGGTAACAAAGTGGGTAGAAAGCGATGCCGCCGACTTTGCGAACGGGAACCCCATCCTCGAAAAACAATATCTTGATTCGGTTAGTTCCGAAAAAGTATATCCAATTTTGCCATTTACTTATAGGCAATGCAAAGACCGGGAAATAAATTTAGGACTGGACTTAAAAGGTGGAATGAACGCCACTTTAGAAGTTTCAATTCCCGACCTTATCCGCAACCTTGCAAAAAACAGCACCAATCCCGATTTCAATGGTGCTATGGATGAAGCCTATAAAAGGCAGCTTACTAGCCAAAAAGGTTTTGTGGATTTATTCTATGAATCGTTTAAAGACAAAAGCCCAAGCAAAAGCCTTGCAGGAATTTTTGCAAATAAAGATAACTCCAAGTATATAACAAATGTATCATCGAACGATGAAGTAATTAGCTATATACGCAAGCAAGCCACTGATGCTATCGATCGTACTTTCAAAATCCTAAGGTCGCGTATCGACAAGTTTGGTACCACCCAGCCTAATATACAAAAATTGGGGACAACAGGCCGTATTTTGGTGGAATTGCCCGGTGTGAGCGACCCTGTGCGTGTAAAGAAACTTTTGCAAGGTACTGCACGCTTAGAGTTTTATCGTACCTACGACCTTAAACAATTTGCCCAAAAGGATGGTGTATGGGATCGCATGAATACTGCCGTTCGTAATAAAATGGGAGGTATAAAATTAGATACCGCATTGGTAAAAGACACAGGCCAGCAAGCACTAGATAATAAAGTTTTCGATTCCATTCCATTTGCGAAATATTTTCAACGCGTAAATTCCAATGGCGAAGAAAATGTATTGTGTTACGTGTCCGTAAAAGACACACCTAAATTCAATAATTTAATACAAATGGCCGATATGAAGTCGTTGGCCCCAAATGTACGTTTATTATATGCTGCCAAACAACGTTCTAAGTCAGAACCTTTTTATGGGGTTTATATTATCGAAACTAAAAATGATGGCTCACCTTTATTGGACGGTAGCGTAATTACTGATGCTAGAAAAGATGTGAACCAAGGTGGTGCCAAAGAAATTTCGATGAGCATGAACAGCGACGGTGCAAAAGCATGGAAACTGATAACAGGGCAAAACAAAGATAAGTTTATAGCCATCGTCTTGGATAGTGTGGTTTATTCGGCACCAAGGGTTATTAATGAAATACCCAACGGGCAATCGCAGATTACAGGAAACTTCACCGATGAGGAAGCAAGCGACATGGCCAATATATTAAAAGCAGGTCAGTTGCCAGCTCCAGCACATATTGTTGAAGAAGCTATAGTAGGTCCTACCTTGGGTCAGGAATCTATTAATGCAGGTTTGCTTTCCTTTATTATAGCTTTATTATTGGTATTGGTATTTATGGTATTCTATTATAGTAATGCAGGTTGGGTTGCCGATATCGCTTTGTTCTGTAACGTATTCTTTATTATGGGTGTGTTGGCTTCGCTTAATGCAGTGCTCACCATGCCAGGTATAGCAGGCATTGTGCTTACCATTGGTCTGTCGGTGGATGCTAATATTTTAATATTTGAACGTATTCGTGAAGAGTTGTTGAGTGGGAAAGCTACTAGCAACGCTATACGAGATGGTTATAAAAATGCGATGTCGTCCATCTTGGACTCCAATATCACTACCTTATTATTAGGAATTATATTATATATGTTTGGAACAGGCCCAGTTCAAGGATTTGCAACCACACTTATTATAGGTATCCTCACTTCATTGTTCTCCGCTATCTTTATCACCCGTATGGTTTTTGAACGTTGGTTGAGCAAAAACAAGGAGATCAGGTTCAGTACCAATTTTAGCAAAGGTGCTTTCCGCAATATCAATATCGATTGGGTTAAACGTCGTAAATCATATTATTTATTCTCCTCTAGTATTATAGCTTTGGGTGTAGTATTTTACTTTATCAATGGGTTTAATTTCGGTGTAGGATTTAAAGGTGGTCGTACTTATACCGTTGAGTTTAACAAAACTGCTTCCAATGACGAGCTGCGTGCTGAATTGGCTAAAACACTTGGCAACCCTCCCGAAGTAAAAACTTTTGGAGAAAGTCGAAAAAAAATTACAACTACTTATAAAATTAATGAAACCGACAATAAAACGGATTCTATCGTAGAAGGTGCTTTGATTGCGGGCTTGCATAATTGGGGCGTTACAAAACTAGATATAAAGAGTTCGCAAAAAGTAGAACCGACCATAGCTGATGATATTAAACAGACTGCTATATGGGCCATTTTATTTTCGTGTGTGCTCATGTTTATCTTTATTATGATACGATTCCGCAAATGGCAATATGGCTTGGGTGCAACAGTAGCTCTCTTCCACGACGTGCTCATCATTCTTTCCTTCTATACTATATTAAATGGAGTAATGCCTTTCACGTTAGAAATAGATCAAGATTTTATTGCAGCTCTGCTTACCGTTATGGGTTATTCAATGACCGATACGGTGGTGGTGTTCGACAGAATAAGGGAATACCTGAACTTGCGCAAGAAACGTGAGCTTGAAGGAGAAGAAAAGATAACGGTTATTAACCACGCCTTGAACAGTACACTTAGCCGTACCTTAATTACCTCTTTGACTATCTTTATCGTAATTTTGGCAATCTTTATATTCGGTGGTGAAGTAATACGTGGATTCTCTTTCTCACTACTTATAGGTATTGTGATTGGAACCTATTCATCTATATGTATAGCTACACCAGTTGTGGTAGATTTCGACAAAGACAAGAGCTAATTAAGTGCTAGTTCAAATACTCCTCTTTTTTCGTTAGGCTCAAAAGAGAAGCTTTCTATCCAAGCACCGATTTTTAGTTCAGATATTAATTAATATAAAAGAGTTTTATAAAGACGCCTGCGAAATCGGGCGTCTTTTTTTGTTGAAATATATTTTTTATCGAAACCCCCATTGTCGCCGTTCTGCGAACAGTAATACCGAAACTCAATATATAATAGTCCAAAAAAAGTGGGACTAAACATATTCTAGTTCGGCATTACCATTCTAAAAACCAATCCGCCCCAAGCAGAGAACTATTGTAGTTTAAGAAATGGTATAACTATGTAATAACTGCCAAGTCTGCAACCAAAAAAAGCTATTAGCAATGGATTGGCATTACTACTTTTTGCGTATTGACTTGCCCATTGCAGAATGAATACATTTGTCACAGTTACTTACAAAGGTGAAAATATTAATATTAGCACTGCCGATTATATAAAATACAGAGGGGTTGGTTTCGATAAAATTAAAATGCCTGCTGTATTTCTGCCCTATAAAGCAAATGTTGATATTGTTGTTTCTTCAGCATCGGTGGGCAAAAGTGCTACGCTTCATCTCCAATCAAAATTATGGGGATTGACAACCGCAGTAAATTGCTGTACCTTTCCCATAGCCTCGCATATCTTAGACTATGCCACAAAAAATGACAGGGTATTAAAACCTCGCTTGCTAGATTGTTACAGCTTTCTTAAACGGTAAACCTAAGAGCGAATGGACCACACCTTAATATATTTTATTAAGCATTTACAAACTGCTGGCGGTTAAGCAACATAGCTTCGCCTGTGGTAGTAAGTTCATTGGTTCCTACTTCGTAAATATTCGTTTCGATAACGGCTCTATTTTTTTCGTAGTTTACTTCTTTTACAGTGAGGCGGGCTTCATATTCTCTACCTGCAAACATCGGTTTCATAAACTTCATACTTTGCGATAGGTACACATTGCCATCGGCATAAAACAAGGTGCCGAAAATTTTGGTGAATACACAAGCACCTAGGTAACCGTGCATAATACGCTGACCAAACATGCTGTTTTTTGCATACGCTTCATCTATATGCAATGGGTTGGTATCGCCCGATACTTGGGCAAATACATTCACCTGCTCTTGTGTATAAGAAAAGCGGTGGTTAAAAGTTTCTCCTGCTGTTATCATGTTAATTTATTATAAGTTAATGGTTTCAAAAATCGAAGATTTAAAAAGATATGATATATCTCAGATTTTTTTTGCAAAGTTACAAAAACAAAAGCCTTTGCTCTGTTGTTGGTATAAGTTGTTGACATTTGACAAAAGTCAAGCTACCATTTGCATCAGCATGCACTTATATAGAATTATTAAAATATAGGATAAGCATTGAATGCAAAAACAATATACATTTGTAACCGAATAAAATTATATAACACAATGGCAATAGAAATAACAGACAGCAACTGGCAAGAGGTTGTAATGAATTCAGACAAACCCGTATTGGTCGATTTTTGGGCAGAATGGTGTGGCCCCTGCCGTATGGTGGGCCCTATCGTAGAAGAACTTTCGAAAGAATATGAGGGAAAAGCAGTGATAGGGAAAATGAATGTAGACTTTAACCCCGGCATTTCGCAAGAATATGGTATCCGAAGTATCCCCACCTTGTTGATTTTTAAAGGCGGGCAGTTGGTCGATAAACAAGTAGGTGCCGTACCAAAGAATGTATTGGCGGGCAAACTAGACAACCAAATAGCTTCTTAAATTTACCGAAAAAGAAATTGAACCCGTAGTGAACACTGCGGGTTTTTTTTGTTTGTTCATTAAAGAAATATATAATTAATTTGTATAAAAATATACCAGCATGAACTGTAAAGAAGTACTAAGAGAATTAGAAAAAATGGGCACTGCCCAAACCAGAAAAACATGGGCCAACCATGGTGCCAAAGAACCTTTCTTCGGTGTAAAAATTGGTGATATGAAAATCATACAAAAAAAGGTCAAGAAAGATTATGAACTTTCATTGCAGCTATATGATAGCGGCAATTCCGATGCTATGTATTTAGCGGGACTTATAGCCGATGAAAAAAGAATAACCAAAGAAGACTTACAACGCTGGGCCGAAAATGCTAGCTGGCACATGGTGAGCGAATTTACTGTGCCCTGGATTGCTGCCGAAAGTTTTTACGGTTGGATACTGGGCATGGAGTGGATAGATTCTCCTGACCCCAAAATAGCATCATGCGGTTGGGCTACTTTAGCAAGTGTGGTATCTCTTAAACCAGATGCCGAATTGAATATACAATTATTGGATAAAATCTTAAACCGCGTCGCCAAAAATATACATAGTGCCCCCAATCGTGTTCGATATACCATGAATGGATTTGTAATTGCTGTGGGTTCGTATATAGAATCACTTACCGATAAAGCCATTGCCACTGCCGAAAAGATTGGTAACGTAGAAGTAGAAATGGGCGGCACATGTTGCAAAGTACCTACAGCCAAAGAATATATATTAAAGGTGAAAGCTGCTGGAAAAATTGGGAAGAAACGGAAGGAGGCGAGGTGCTAGATATATTTTATGGTAATAAGTGAAACAAGAAATGGGTTCTACTTTTGTCGTCCAGAACCTTTAGGGAGCAAAACCTGATTGCTACTGTAAGTCACAATTCGCAGAACGCCGACAACGTGGGGTGAGAGAAAAGAAATGAAGGACGAAATAGCTAAATTGACCCGTTTAACATGTACGTTAAATATCATAACTTTGAAACCATTTATTTTTTTGCAACCCAAGAACGCACACCACAATGAAAAAAGTTGCCTGTATAATAATCATCCTTCATTGCACAATTAACCTTTATGCAGGTCATCCCGAAAAAAATGCTTTTCAGTATAGTATTTCAGGATGCTATGGATTGAACCTGCTGTGGTTAATTGAGGGTAGGAAGACTTGGCCTTTAGGACCTGTTATTATAACCTGTGAAGCCAGAAAAGGGAAAACCGGCACTGTGCTTGAAGTTAATTATAGCGAGAATCATTATATAAATTATAATCGCGGACATATATATACATACGAGGGGAATTCGTGGTTCAAAACTGAAACAAGAAGAACACACACAATATTATATAGGGCAAGGGTAATGGCAGGGATGAACAGGTATTTCTGTCATTCAAAACAAAACGAATTGTATGCAGGTTTTCGCATTGGATATTATTACATGAAAGAAAAATACCAGTATACTTTTGACGAACCAGTTAGAAAAATTGCAGTAGATAACCCAAGTAACAGCGTAGGTATTTCTATATTCGATTGGATCGGTTACCAAAGAATTTGCGGACGTATTTGTGTTCGGGTAATTATACCATAGGGAAACGTCTTTCGCTTAACTACGAAATTGGAATTGGCGGTGGACCGGTTTTAAATGCAGGAATTAAAATGAGAATAAGTCAGAAATCTGCAATAAATTGGGTGCTTCGTTCTGCCTGATTTTTCTTTGTTCAGATACTCCGTTGTCGCCGTTCTGCGACCGGTGGCTATAGCTGATGTCCTTGCAGATCACTAAATCTTACTCTTAATCCAAACCTGTTGTCGCCGCACTGCGAACGGTGACTTAATGAATATGGCCCTATAACTGCAAGGTATGCGACCGCCACGCTGTCGCCGCTCTGCCAACGGTAACAATAATTGGTTTTTGCATATTACTATATCTTATTCCTAATCCAATTTTTCAACCACATGCCTGGCGAACTTTGTGGTATAAAATAGTTAACCAAATGCTGAGGTACAGTATTATATATTTTTTTTTCTGAGGAGTTCACCAAGTTGAGACCCGAACCTTCAATTCTATTGATATAATTGAGCTCTGGCGGTTTCAAATCTAAAGCATATCGACTTTCTACAGTAGAGATATTTTGAGAAGTAAGCACTTTTTCGGTGATAATATGTTCTGATTTTTTTTGTCCATATATATCAAAACTAATATTGTCGATGGGAATATGTTCCATATAACTATCATATATCGCGTCACTTTCTGCAAACGATTTAAATCGTGCATGCCCCTCAAAACCTACCCATAAATTTGATTGAAACTGATTGCTATTTTTGCTATGGTGCCCGCCTGCTATTCCTGTATTAGTAGAAAAAGAAGCTCTCGGATAAACCATATATTTATTTTCTTCCACCATCCATGCACAGAGCCATTTTTTCCATGAACTCTCGGGCCAATTTGCAATTTTTTCGGGCAAGGCCAAAGTATATAAATATTCATCACTTTTATTTTCAATCCAAATTAAAAATTCTTTTGCGGCCCAAGGGAATAAGACAAAACCTGACGAAGATGGGTACTGCATAAAATATACATCACTCCCATCAAACAAAGGCCACAAAGGCAGTTCCGTGAGTTGGTGATAAGGCTGGTGATACAAGGATATGCCACAAATATATTTGTCAGTATGATAATAGCTATATGCTTCTGTTATATATTGATGATAATTATCTGCTATATATAAATCGTCTTCAAAGATTATACTAAGTGTATCATTATTTATTTGTGCAATCAGGTTTAATATATGTTTTTTTAATCCCAAATGGGTATCCATTTGTATCATGTTTTTAGTCCCGAAATTCCAGGCAAAATCGTTTGCAACTTTATATACTTCTGCCTGCTTGTCGGAAAAATCGATGCTTACCGTTAGAGATATAGTGCCCTGTTTGGTAGCCTTGTGCAAGGATTGTAGCATTTGGTGCAATGCCGTTGGTCGGTTATATGCAGCAACAATTATTTGCATAGTTCCACATACAACTGTTCCAATTTTTTTGAGCAGACTATATGATTGAAGTCTTGTTTTACATGTATATAACTATTGTTGGAGAAAGTATGATAGGTTTTATCGTCCATATTGTAAAATTTTTCTATATTTTTTTGTAAAAACAATACATCGTTTTCATCCGAGAGTAACCCTGTTTCACCATCAATCACTATGTGTGGTATATCGCAGTGCTTGGTAGAAATAATAGGTAAGCCATTGGCCATCGCATCTAGCAAAACCACAGGTGCACCGCCTTCGCAGTCGTGTTCAATGCTGTGCTTGCTGGGTTGTATCAATACATGGTTTTTATATAAAAGCTCAGGCAATTTGTCGAAAGCCAAATGCGGAATAAAGGTAACTTTTTCTTGTATATTATCGAACTCTACAAACTCACGACATTCATTAATAGTATGGCCATCGCCCACTAAGGTGAGGTGCATACTAGGGCAATTATCCAAGGCTGCTGCGAAAGCTACCAAAGTGTCTATATGTCCTTTTTTTTCTTTAAAGTTAGCTATCTGAATAAGATTGAGCTCGCTTACTTTTTTTTCTTTTTCTGGTATGGCTGGGGGCACATTTACACCCAAAGGTATGATATATATCTTCTGCTCAGGGCATCCTTTTTTTATTAAGGTTTCTTTGCCGTGCGGGCCTTCACACACAAATATATCGGCTAAGTCGAACATGTGTTTGTAGCGGATTTGCCAAATGGGTTCTACATGGGGCAGGTATTCATAATCGAACCCATAGAAAGATATAATCAGTTTTTTATTCACCTGTTTACATACTTCTAGATACTCCCATCCCACCATCGAAAAATGTGCATGTACCAAATCGAACTGACTTGCATTCTCCAAAATCCATTTCTTTATATATTTTATATTTTGCTTGTGTTTGATATTGCCCAGCAAACCTGTAGGTACATGCCCTAGATTATTCCGCATCGGTATTTTATCTCCTTGCAAATCGAATTGTGGGTTCAAATAAACTGGGGCTGCCAGTTTTAGAGTTACACCCCTCATGGGTTCAAGAAGATGATATAACCAATTGGAGCTATTGTCGAGGTAGTGGTGGAATAATTCAAGTACGGTAGGCACGGTGCAAATATAGGGGGAAGGAACTAGGATTCAGGAGTAGGAAATAAGGCCATTCGGGAAATAATAGCGTTAGCAACTTAATGCCTATGCTATTATATATTTCCATATTAGAATACAAACCATTTTATACCGAAACTCAAAATATAATAGTCCAAAAGAAAGGGACTAATCCCATTCAAGCTTGCGGGCTTTCGGGATGTAGTTCGGCATTACCATTCTACAAACCAAATCCGCCACAGGCGGAGAACTATTATAGTTTAAGAATTGGTATTATATCGTCAGCAGGGGTCTTATTCCTTATTCCTAGTACCTTATTCCTAAACATTTGCGTAACCCAAGTTTTTGAACCAAATTTGCCCTTATGAACCAACCCTACTTAGAGTTTCGTATTCCTGCCATTGGCAACACCAAAGATATGCTTATATCTGAATTAGCTGAAGATGGATTTGAAGGGTTTGTGGAGCACGACGATGGTTTTTCGGCATTTATACCAGAGAATATATTTCTGCGAAGACGCTTTGAGGATTTGATACATGCTTACGAAATACCTTTGAGCCGAATAATCGAAAATAAAATTGAACAACGCAACTGGAATGCGGAATGGGAAGCATCGTATGAACCTATATGCATCCATAAAGATATATATATTAGAACCCCATTTCACCCTGCAATGCCCGATTTTAAGCACCAATTGACCATTCAACCTAAAATGAGTTTTGGCACGGGCCACCACGAAACTACAAGGCTCATGTTGCAATTGATGCTAGCGGAGGACTTTAAAAATAAATATATATTTGACTATGGATGCGGCACAGGCGTATTGTCTGTGATGGCTTCTGTACTTGGTGCTACGGAAATATTTGCAGTAGATATAGACGACTGGGCTGCAGAAAATTTATATGAAAACGCCCAATTGAACGACATCAAAAATATTGTTTTTGAGCAAGGTGATATTGATAAAGCAAAAGGGAAAATTTTCAACTTGGTTTTGGCAAATATCAACAAGAATATATTAACTGCTACCATGGCCGAAATGGCTAGTACAATCGAAGTAGGTGGCCTATTGTTAATGAGCGGTTTTTATGAAAATGATGTGGACGATTTGTTGAGTGTTGCCTTGCCGTATGGCCTAACTTTGAACCAAAAAATTAACGAAAACGATTGGACAGCAATGGTACTCGTAAAAAAATAGTTTATAATAAAAACGCAGCTTTTACGTTATTAATTACGATATCACTTTTTATATTTTTACATGAAAAAACATCTTTGGCTACTTGCCTTCATTTTATTAAGTTTTAACGCTTTTTCTCAAATCACATTTTTCAATGTAGATACCGTGAAGTTTATCAATGATTTTGAAAAATACATAGGCGAAGCTGCCAACAGCAAATTAAACGACGACGCCGCAAAGTTTATTAAAAGTTGGAACAAAAACCTAATCACCACGCCACAAAAACGCCTCTTGGTGAAAATATGTAATACCATGATTATGTCAGGCAAAACACAGGAAGATTTCTTTTGGCCTTATATACAAATTGTTAACTATTTTTTAGTTAACCCCGCCGAAGAAACTGGACTTGATACTTGGCAAGGATATTACTTGCAAACCTTGGAAAATGATCCCGAAAAGTTGCCTAATTTCTTAAACTTTTCACTTAATTTCTTCACACGTCGCACCTTATTTGCTAACGATAGGCATGAATGGACCACCAATGCCGAAAACTATGATTTACAATTCAAGCGATATCCAATACTCAAACTCAAAAACATTGACATCACCTGCACAGTAACCGATGCCGACACCATATTTATACGCAATACCTCTGGAACTTATTTGCCCTATAAAAATGAATGGGTAGGAAAAAAAGGTCGTATAGATTGGCGAAGGACAGGCCTTGACACTAACAAGGTTTATGTGCATTTAAATAATTACAACCTTAATACCAGTCGCTCCGATTTCAAGGCAGATTCGGTGATATATAAAAATAGCTATTTCTTTTCGCAGGTATTGCTGGGAGGCTTCGAAGACAAAGGAAATGTAACACAAGGTGCGGGCACTTTTTTCCCAAAATTTAATTCATACGAAAAAACTTTGTTTATTAAAAATATATTTCCTGGAGTTGATTTAACTGGTGGTTTTATACACCAAGGACAAGGAATAAAGTCGAACGGAAATGATTCAGTACGAGCCAAAATCGACATATATTATAAAAATAAATTAACTGGGCGAGCTTATGCTAAAAAAGAGTTTGTGATAAAACCAGCAGGGATTATTACAGATAACGCAATGATAAGTTTATATATGCGTGACTCAGCTACCGACAAACTAGATTCGGTATTTCACCTTTCGGCAGGGTGTAATTTTAGCGAGAAAACCCGCGAACTTTCTATTACCCGCAGCGATAAAGGCTTTGGACTTACGCCATTCAAAGATTCCTATCACCGCATGGAAATTACCTGTGATGCAATTTTTTGGACCATCGATTTACCTTTTTATGCTTTTAGTATGATAAATCCATCAGGTACAGCTAAGTTCGAATCGGGCAATTATTTTAGGGATCAGCGTTATGATGCCATGCAAGGAATATTGGAATATAACCCCATTGAAAGGATGCGGACTTTTGTGTTAAAAAGAAAGAAAGATGGCTATCCCACCCCTCAAATATTTACACCTGCTGAATTTGCACAATTCTTAAATAACAAAACCGAATATGTTACTGGATTGCTTATTTTGATGAATGATAAAGGGTTTATATTGTATGATACTGAGAAAGATCTCGTAACTGTATTGCCCAAGACCTCAGAATACTTTTTGGCCCATGAAAAAATTTCCGATTTTGATGTAATTGGGATGCAATCTGTAATTTCAGCAAAGCCAAATGGTGTGATAAACTTGGTGAACAACGACTTGGTGTTGGAGGGTGTTAAAGGCTTACAATTTTCCGATTCGCAAAGTGTATATGTGGTGCCTACTTCGCAGCAATTCACGGTACGCAAAAATAGAAATATGTATTTTGGTGGCAGAATGCATGCAGGACGATTCGATTTTTACGGAAAGAACTTTTATTTCGATTATAATAATTTTCTAATTAAATTGGATAATGTTGACTCGATGCGGTTTGTATGTCCTTCGCGTGAAAATCCTGAAAAATATGTATTGGTAAAAACCGTACTACAAAATATATATGGTACTTTATATATAGATAAAGAAAATAACAAATCAGGATTGAAAGATTATCCGGAGTACCCCATGTTTGTGAGCGACCGCGGTGCTATGGTGTACTATGATAAGCCCGAAATTTTTGGTGGTGTATATAATAGAGAAGAATTTTATTTTAAAACAGATCCCTTTACCATCAGGAGTTTGGACAATTTCAAATTGGAAGACATCAAACTCTCTGGCCTGTTTTCGTCGGGAGGTATTGTTCCAGATTTCAATGATACACTAACGGTACAAAAAGATTACTCATTGGGTTTTATTCGCCAAAATCCTCCTGAGGGATTTGCAATGTACGGTGGCAAAGGTAAAAACTTCGGCCAAGTATCATTAAGTAATGAGGGTTTTATAGGAACTGGTAAAATAGAATACCTCACATCGGTAGGTTATTCAGCCAGGTATTTTATGTTTTTGGACTCAACAAATGGCATGTTCGAAGAATATAATATTGCACGTACCGCTACTGTACCCGATGTGAAAGGCACCGATGTATATATGCATTGGAAAGCAAAAGAAGACCAAATGGATGTGAGCAATAGGGAAACACCATTGGATATATTCAAAGGCAAGGCAAATATGTTTGGTACCGTAACCTTGTCTCCAGTTTCACTAGAAGGTCGTGGGCGGTTAGAATTTGATAAAGCAGTGCTGGCATCTGAGGTGTTCGACTTCCACCCAATAACGGTGAATGCCGCCACCTCCGACTTTAAGATAAAAGGAGACGATACAACAAGGATTGCATTTTTATCGAACAATGTAAATTCATTTGTTGATTTTGAAAAACGTTATGGCGATTTCAAATCGAACAACGAAGGTGCAAATACGTTCTTCCCCATCAATGATTACCGCACCAACCTGAACGACTTTAAATGGGAGATTGACCAGCGTAAAATTACACTTTCAAAACCTGTGGGTACTGACGATCCACACTTTGTATCTACCAAGAATGGGCAAGATTCTCTCAAGTTCACAGCGGGCAGAGCCAGCTTTACGATGTCGAACAATATTTTGGATATTAACGAAGTTCCTTTCATCAATGTATGTGATGGAAAAATATATCCCGACAAGCAAAATGTGGTAGTAGAATCAGAAGCATATATGCGTCCGTTGCTCAACTCAAAACTAACCTGCGACAGTGTGAGCGAATATCATAAACTATATGATTGCGAAATCCAAATTCGGGGTAAATACAAAATGGAAGGTGGTGGTTTTTATGATTATGTCGACTCGAAAGGACATAAGCAAGTTATACATTTTGAAAAAATAACAGACAACCAACGTGGCCGTATTGTAGGTACTTGTCCTATTAATGATCGGGATAGTTTTTTGGTGGGACCTAAGTTCGGTTTCAAAGGAAATATAAATTTACTGTCGAATGCTTTATTCCTCGAATTTGACGGATTTGTGAGGCCCATACACGAAATGTGGACACTTAAAACAGAGCCTTATCAATTCACCAAACGCATCAACCCCGACTCCGTAATATTATCGTTCAGTCATCCAAAAAATCAATACAAAGCAGACCTATTTACTGGCCTAGCCTATAATGCTGATTCGCCCCATGTATATGCAGGTTTTTCGTGCAGGAAAAGATATTTTGGAGATAATGAAATTTTACGTGGGCATGGCGTATTATATTATGATGAGCCCTACCAACAATTTGTTATTACCGACTCGGCTAGGTACTTGAAAAAATCTTTGCGTGGTTCTTATATGTTATTTAAGGAAGCCACGAACGAAGTGTATGGAGAAGGCAAGTTTAATTTTAATTTTAAAATGAGCGATATCAAAATAGAAGCTGCCGGTAATTGCAATGTGGCAATGGGAGATACCATTACGGTGAATTTTGAAACGATGCTACTCATGGATTTTCCTTTTCCAAAATCGGCATTAAATAATATGTTCGATAATTTTGAAGCTGATAATGAAAGGGCAAAAAATGTTAGGTATAATAGTGAATTTTCAAAGAAGTGTGCAGCAGAGTTTTTAGATGATAAGACATTGGAGAAATGGTTAAAAAAATATACAGAAGACGAGAAATTTTTGGTTGCGAATGCGTTTGAAAAAGCCTTGGTTTTTGGCAATTTAAAGTTGGAATGGCATAGCAAAAGCAAACGATATATATATGATGGAGAAGCGGGGTTAACAGCTATCAATAAGAAAGCTCTCAATAAGTTTGTGAAAATAAAAATATCTATTGAAAAGAAAAAGCAGGGCGATATTATGAATATGTATCTGCTTACCAATAAAGGCACTTGGTATTACTTCTTTTTTAGTAAAGGCACTTTGGGTGGATTGAGCAGCGAAGCCAAGTTTAATGAGATTATAATAAAAGAAGGACCCAAAGTAAAAGCTCCAGATATCCGTATCAGAGAATCTACAGAAAAACAAAAGAACAATTTCTTGAGAGATTTTCCTGGGTGGTAATAACGAAACTCAATATATAATACCATTTCTTAAAACATGGGCGTTTTTCCTTATAAGGAACCATTTTTTTGTAATGAGCGTAACGAATAAAGAGCAGTTTTGGACAAGCTCTATATAGTTATTTCAATAAGTAGCAAGCACCTATATAAAATCTGGCAAGTGACGTCAAGGATAATGAATTGTCGGGATAGGAGGTGTCAAACCGATACCTGTATGCTACTTCAACACCAAAATTTAAGAGTATACTTTCTGTTATAATAGTTCTGCGACCCATACCCAAGCATATCATGGGAGCGAATATAAACTTACGAAAAGGGGCAGCTAAATTACCAGATCCAGTTGAATTGGTGGTGTCAAATTTTATTGAGGCGATTCCTGTACCCAAGGCAATTGTTCCATATCTTCCTACTGGTGATAATCCCCCATGTGTTTTATTTGACCAAGTCCAACGCCACATGATGTCATGCACTCTAGTCTTAGTTGTCGCATTATAAATTACTGTACTGTTTGCAGCAGTATACCTATCTTTATCAACTGGGCATGTTCTATAATATACGCCACTTGCCCTAACCCTGTTTCTTGATCTTTCATAAGCCAAGGTAAATGAAATATTAGGTGCGAAATCATCTTGAAGTGGCGTATATCCTATCCCAACGCCAGCAGTAATAATTCTGGTTTTGCCAAACAAACCTGGGGCTTGGGCAATCAATTGTGTGCTAAAGAATAAACCGAATATCAATATATATATATGTTTTAGTTTCATCATACTTTTATTTTTTGGTTTTGATATGATACAATAATTCATATAGATGTGTTTTTACTCTTATTTCTTTATCTCGGGCGTTAAACATCTTAACTCTGGAATATACACTCTGCCCCGTTTTTAGGTCAATAACATTTGAAAGCAAATAGGTATAATTGTGATTTTTCAGTATTACATTTACAGCAGAATTATCGCTAGAATTAGACCCCCCTAGTAATAAAACTCCAATAGCACAAGCAAGTTCGAATTTGTCTATTTCTTCCTTTACACCTATTACACCTAGTTTTAGAATAAATTGCGTTCCATGATTTGCTATAAAGCCATCTATTTCAGTTTTATCGACTGGTATCAATGAAAACTCTGGATCTGTTGAACTTTCGTTCAGAAAGTTATTGATTAAATACATTTCATTGAGCTTTTCAGCATCATTTTCTTTTAACGTTTTAGTATTGATATCATCAATAGGCATATCTATTTTTTTCGCCACATAGTTCATGTCTTCGCTCAATTTTATCACTTTGTTTTCAGAGCTCTCGAACCGGAAATCATCCTTTTTGTTGTGATTGAGTTTTATATAAAAAGGTGCTACCATTACCATTTTATCTATGGCAACACTTTCATCGAGTTCATACGTGTCAAAGGCTTTATATTCTATATCCATGTACTCTTCTTTCTTGATGGTAGACTCTTCTTCATCTTCATTGGCTTTTTTCTTCTGTATATTTTTCTTTTCTTTATATAGTTTTTTATATAGTTTAGCATACTCCTCATCTGCCGCCAATGCCTTTAGAATACTATAGAAAACAGGTCTTGATTCTGTCCTGATTTCTTCTTCGTTAAATTCCTCACGAAGATTTTTCTTTGACTTTTTCTTCTTTTTTATTTTTTTCTCCTTGGTTGTTCCCTTCTGGTTTTTATCTTTTGTAGCGTTTATATCTTCATCCGAATCATCTTGTTCAACTTCCACTTTTTTTTCCTTTTTCTGTTTCTTTTCAGATTTGGTTATTTTTGATTTCTTCCCTTTACTGCCTATAGGTTTGGCTGGGTCAATGTTTTTAAGAGCATCAAAATCTAAATTGTATTTGGCAACAAAAGTTTTGGTTAAGTCCTCTATCAAGTTGGTAGCATTTTTATCATTGGGATTTACTTTATGGTATTCCCACATTCTTTCCAATGCTGTTGAAACAAGACCAACATCCGATTTTATTAGACGGCCCAAAAAATAATATGATCCACCGCCACTTCCCTCTATAGTTTTATAACTGGTATGCACCATACTATAATAGTTAGTTGCTCCATAATGTACCTGTAGTTTTGACATGGCATACAAACAATGATTCAAGCACTTTTGCAAATAATGGCTATTGGGGTTTTCAGCCATAAGCAAATATAAACTTACAAAGGCCTCTTCGTATTTCTGCTGCACCAAACAAACGTGTATGTATTCATAACGTGCCACTTTCCTCATATCGAAAAATTCTTTCTCGCCGTTCAAAAAAAGTGAGTTACCTGCTGGTTTCATTTTAGCAGCCAAGGCCAATAGCCGTTCTCTGCGTTTCTTAATATTAGGATGCGTGGACAGTTCATCATCATACGCATCGGAATTTATATCAAGTGGTGTTAAAACAGAATCTGATGGGATATAGGAATTTGGGAATTTGAGATTCTTGGTTTCTAAAAAACTGGCACTAAACCGTTTTTCATCAAAAGGTAAATTTGCAAATTGTAATACATCGAACATGCTTTCAATAGCATCGAAACTATAACCGCTTTCTTTATATAATTCTAAACCTTCTTCGTCGGCTTCGGTTTCCAGATCGCGACTATATGCTGTTTTCTTAATAAACTTGTCAAAATCTTGACCACTGCTCTTTTTATTTAAATCCTTTTCGAGTTGTACTTGATGCTTGAATCCTTTATAAGAATGTTCCTTCGCATAATGTTGAATTTCATGACATAGTATTAAAGCTAACTGTGCCTCATTTTCAATATGCGATAATAGTCCAATGGTGACGAATACAATTCCTGAATTGGTAGTAAATGCATTTACATAGGGAAACCTGACCACATAAAATCTCATTTCATTACTCAAATTCCCTTGCTCTTTGAGCACGGTTTGGGCTACTTTATTTACATAATCACCAAGTGGATCATTATATAGTACCAATCCACTGAGGAGTATTTCATCAACACTAAAATTAACATACATTTGAAATTCTCTTTGTGTTTTTTTCTCCTTATGAGAAATTTTTTTCTTAGAGATTTTTTCAAGAGATTTTTTGTATTTCTCCGTACTAGTAGTTGTAACGTCCTTTGGCAAATTACCAGAAGATTTAATCAGTTCATAATGGTCGAAGTCAATAGATGACTGACCCAAAACTGTCCTTACCGTAAAAATCAAAATTAAAAATGGCAATTCTCGTTTAAATTTACACATAACTTTATTATTTGGCCACAATAATAACAAAGAAATTATAAAATAATAATAATAATAATAATAATAATTTATAAAAATAAATAAAAACTGCCTTTAAATATAGACCCAAGAATAGGAACTAACTACGTTAAAATTGACAATAAATAAGGCATGCTATATTGTAATTAAAATCACTCAAACTAAACCGCCCCGTTCATCTTCCGCACCAACCACTCCACGGTCATAAACAACAACAACATGGCAAACAACCATTTCAGATTAATCAAATCTGTCGTTTCGCGTTCGGTATATAAAATAGGTTTTATTACTTCGCTCGATTTAAGTTGTTTCACCAATTTATCAATTTCTTTGGGATAAAACAACGTTCCTCCAGTGTTCTGCGATAATTGTCCCAAGAGATTATGATCGGCTACCGTTTCTCCCAATTCATTTTGTAAAGGCAATATAGAAAAGCTTCCAGAGATCGTTTCCACTTTGCCGTCCACCGTAGTTTTGGCAGAATAAGTATATATACCCGGTTGAAGAACTCCTGCATTTAAAGTATAAGAATTTGCTGTTTTAGAAAATGTATATTTATATAGTTTTCCATCGCTGGTATTAATAGAAAATTCAACATCATTTTTATTGTCTAATTCATAACTTGGATTATATACTTCAGCATCCAATTGTACAGCTTCGTTTTCTAAATAGGAAGTTTTAAAATTCACCAAACGGAATCGTCGGAGATCACTTTTTACGCCCAAATATTGTACTGTTTTATTCACAACTTCATCAAAAGCATCATAATTTTTGTTCTGGTTAAAATCGGCCAAACGCCAACGCCACAAGCCTTCACCGCATACTACGCCAACCTTCCAAGTATTACCTTTGCTCAAAGCAATTAAAGGATTATTAGTTTTTACATAACCCACTTGTTGGTTAGCCAATACTTCAAAACTTGTATTACTATAATTGGCAAATGGCGATTTAAGTGGTGGGAAATTCCCCAATTTATTTTTTAAATTTTCACTCAACGAAAATAAACTAAAACTTCCATTGACAATAGGTATCGCATCGTTTTCGTTTGTAGGCGAAGTGTTGATTCTTAAACCACTTAAATACGATGATAATACCTGCCAGTTGGTTTGCGAACCCCCAATAAACAAGGTGGGAATTTGCATTTGACGCAAAGTATTTAATATATTTTGTACTGAATTACTTGTGCCTGGCAATTGGTGCATCACCACCAAATTGTATTGTTTTAAATCAGTAATTTTAGCCAATTCATTTACAAAAACTATTTTGGCTTCATAGTTTCTGTTGCCCTCAATTGATTTTTTCAAAGCCCCCAAATCGGGGTGCGGCGAGAGGGCAGCGAGTAATATTTTTTGCTTGCCATCTAGTACTTCCACCGCAAATTGATACGTATTATTTATATAACTTATTTCATTGGCAAGCTGCGTTACCTGAATAGTATAATGTTGCAAACCTGATTCCTTTGCATCAAGTACAACAGGAATATCTGTTGTATAATTTGGCCCTTCTATACTGATGTTTTTAGTGAATATTTCGTTGCCTTTATATAATACCGAAACCTTCGCTTGTTCACTATTACAGCCATCGCCGGCTATAGCTATATTGACAGGAAATGTATTGCCCAAATAGGCGATTTCATTATGCTTTACTTTTTTAATTCGTATATCACGTTGTCTATTGGTATCGCCCAAAGCTATAGTGAACACAGGAAATTTGAATGCTTTGGCCTCGTAAACAGGATTTACACCTTTGTTATATAAACCATCTCCCACCAATACCAAAGCCCCAATATTATTATTTTCGTAACGCGAATAAATGCCAGAGATAAGTGTGCTGTAATCACTTTGTTTTTCATCGAACGTTATATTATTCCCGTCTGTTATTTTTTCGCCAAAAGTGAGGTATTTCACTTCAAAATTATCACCCAGTTCTTTGTCAATTTTCTTGATATTATCAACGAGCACCGTACGGTAAAATGCTGAATCTTTATTGGCTTTGATGCTTTGCGAATTATCTACAGCTACCACTATTAATGGTTTTTCTTTACGGCTATTTTCAGAATTCAACAAGGGGTTGAACAATAGCAAACATATAATACTTACTGCTATAAATCTGAAACCAGACAATATATATAATTGCCAACGCTGCGAATCTTCGAAGGGTATTTTATTTTTGCGGTAAAGCCACCACGATGCAGCCGCACCTATTACCAAACACAATAATAGGTACCAAATGGGATATGGGGTGGAGATATTCAAAGTTCAGTATTTACGGATATAGCGGGTTAAAGTTAATAACAGATAAAGTATGATACAGTTTTACATCACCATGCCACCGCACACATTAATGGTTTGTCCAGTAATATATGCCGACATATCGGAGGCTAAAAATATACAGGCATTAGCCACATCTGCGGGCAGACCAACACGTTTCAATGGGATTGTTTGCACCCATTGTGCTTTCACTTCATCACTAAGGTGTCCTGTCATTTCAGTTTCAATAAATCCCGGTGCTACTGCGTTACAGCGTATATTTCTAGAGCCGAGTTCTTTGGCTATCGATTTGGTAAAACCTATCATGCCTGCTTTGGATGCAGCGTAATTGCTTTGCCCTGCATTGCCTGTAATACCAACTATGGAGCTCATGTTTATAATACTACCACTTCGAGCCTTCATCATATATTTTGTAGCTGATTTTGTGAGATTGAAAGTAGATTTGAGGTTGGTCTCCATCACGTCGTCCCACTGCTGCTCAGTCATACGCATCAATAAGGTGTCGCGGGTGATGCCCGCATTATTTATTAGTATATCGAGCGAACCAAAATCTGCCATCACCGCATCAACCAGTTTTTCCGCTTGGTCGAATTTGGCTGCGTCACTTTGGTAACCTTTTGCTTTGATGCCCAAAGCCAGTAATTCTGCTTCGAATACTTTTGCTTTTTCTACAGAGCTTAAATAGGTGAATGCCACATTTGCACCTTGTTGTGCAAACGCTTCAGCCAAGCCTTTTCCTATACCACGGCTGCCACCCGTAATAAGGGCTGTTTTTCCTTCGAGTAATTTCATGCAGCAAATATAAGGCGAATGCCTTTTGGCTGATTGCATTTGCTATAGTACCTTTCATTTTCAATTCTTTTGCAATAACTTGCAACCCAAATTTAGCTATCCCCAAATTAATACATGCTGAAAATAAAAATCATATTATGGAGCATTTGTTTAGTTGCCTTAAGCCATACTGCAATAGCCCAAGGCGATATGGACGATGCTTTTTTCGATAAGCATAAATCTAATGTAAAAGCTGGGGCTGACCTTCTGAAAAAACTTAAGAAAAGTAAAAATCTTCAAATCTCAGATCCCAAGCAAGCTATGGATTTGGCTACTGAGGCAACGGAGAAAGCTAAAAAAATGAAACTGAAAAAAATTGAAATGATAGGACATTTGCAGCTCTCAAATTTATATAATAAAGAAAAAAATTACACAAAAGCCCATGCACAATGCAGCGATGCAGAAGCACTGGGACATAGCAGCAATGACAATGAACTCTTGGCCATTATCTATTATCAGAATGCAGCCATATTTAATAACCAAGCCAATATCGATGAAGCATATAATTATTATAGTTACGCATTGGGATATTATCAGAGCCAAAGAAACACTAAAGGCATGATGCATTGTAATATTGAAATGGGAAGTATCTCTATAGCAAGAAATAAACTTGAAGATGCCAAAGTACAATTGGCAGAAGCGAAGAAACTGGCTACTACCCTAGCAGATGGGGCATCATTGAATAAGATAAACGAGAAGCTAAATTTCTGCCAAATCACGCTCGACAATCAAAAGAAATCAAATGAAATGCAGGGTAAGGTTTCTCAAATGCAGGACGAAGTTGGATTGATGAACTCAACGTTGAACCTGATGAAGGATTCCATGCAAATGACTGAACGCGAAAAGAAAATGTTGCATCAGCAAATGGATATGGAACGTAATAACCAACAGCAGAAACTCGACCTAGGGCAGAAACAACGTGAAATACAAGAACTTCAGTTACAAGAAAAAGAATCCGATAAAAATGTACTTATTATTATATTGACCATGTTGGGTATTGTTGGAATTTTAATGTCAGTGCAGCTACGTGCACTCACCAAAGCCCGGAATAATTTGCAAATAGCACTTACCGAATTAAAAGAAACGCAAAGCCAATTGGTGATGTCGGAAAAGCTGGCATCGCTAGGCAAAGTAACCGCTGGCATCGCTCATGAATTGAAAAATCCACTCAATTTTATTAATAATTTTGCTAAACTCAATTACGATTTGCTCCACGAACTGCACGACCCCATCAACGATGAGGAAAGAAAAGCTGTTATACAATTATTGCAAGAAAATACCAGTAAAATATCAGAACACGGTAAACGTTCAGATGGAATTATTACCAATATGTTACGCCATTTAGACAATGTGAAAAGTAAACCCGCAGATTTTGATTTTGGTAAAATGGTAGAGGAAACATTATATTATAGTATGGAGCAAAACAACAAGCGATTTCCATCACTTTTGGTAGTACCACAAGTGGAACTATTATATAATGAGATTGTTCATAAACCCAAAAAAGATTTGGCCCGTGCTGTTACCAATATAGTTGATAATGCTTTGTATGCACTTAATGAAAAACTAAAAACCAATCCTGATTTTATACCAGAACTTATCATAAAAACTTATGATAAAAACAACCAGATATATATTAGTATTGCCGACAATGGCGACGGCATAAAACTATCCGAATTACAAGAGATATTCGAACCATTTTACACCACCAAACCTCCTAACGAAGGCACAGGGCTTGGACTTTCACTAGCTTTTGATCTGGTGAGAGCGAATGGTGGGAATATTATAGTAGAAAGTGAAGTTGGCAAAGGTTGCAGTTTTATTTTGGAACTACCGAAAAGTTAACTGTTAGTCTGAGTTAATAGTATTCAAAATATCTAATTGCTATTTCACGGGGTTTCCTATCTTTTGATTTAGAAATATGGATTTCTGTTGGATTATTTTGAGCATCAAATTTAAAATATGAAAAGAATTCTTCTGTTATTTCTTGTGATAGTAGATTTGTTTCTATACTTTTTACTATTCTATTTTGAGCATCGATAATATTCTCATATTTTTGAGCAAAGACAATAGCTGCATGTTCATCATAATAAAGGCCTTTCCATGCCTTATCACGAAAGTTACTGCTTAATTCCATATTATATATCCAGCACACTTTGCCAGCTATATCATATTGAGTCACTACATAGGCAGTGTCCGAAACCCATTTATAATTGAAAGAGTCTGTTCGTGTTCCATCAGCATTCATAACAATACCGCTTACTCTTTTATTTTCGTATTTATTATGGTTATGTATTTAAAAATAGGCTCTGGATATTCGGAAGATTTTGAATATGTTTCTTTTCATATAAAATCTCCTTCAACACTAAAATAATAATGGTTTTTGAATGTCCATAGTGATGTATCAATAAGGTGAGTAGTATCAAAACTCGTAGATAAGGACTCAAGGTGATAAGTCAAAATACTTTTCACTTTACCTCTAAATCCATACTCTTTTAGACTAGTATATTGACCAAAGTACATAATAATGAAAGAACGCAAAATGAGGTTAGAAGATATTTTTTCAAAACGAAACTCTTTTACGATTGAAAGTTCGTGATTGCTTTATATCATTAATCATTTCATCTGCTGATTGCTTTGAAACAAAAGCCCCATAAAGCGATTCTAAAGAATGCTTTTTTGTCCAACTAGTTGTTTTCGTAGAGTTTGAAAGTTTAGCAATAAGCTCCAATTTGCTATCAGCACTTAGGTTCTTAAGCATCTCAAAGTATGTTTCTACTAAGTTAATATTTAAGTCTGCTGCCTTCATGTGCTATATTGATTATTATTTGCAACGCAAATGTAGGAAAAATTTTATTGTTTATCGTTAGCAATTCAAATGAAAGACCCACCCAAAATTAATTTTTTATTAATAGGAATACTACCTTCTCTATCATAGTTTTGTACCACAGTGTCATTGTTCAATACTTTTTACAGTTGGTACCTGCGGAAACGCAGCGATCAGGTGGCTGCCATGATGGAAGATCCGCATCCGGGGCAGCATGCCTTATTTCGTCATTTGGTGGACGAAGCCAAAAATACGGACTGGGGCCAGCTTCATGGTTATAGAAGTATTCAGAATATCGAGCAGTTTAAAAGCCGAGTTCCCATTAGCAATTACGAAAAAATTTCCCCTTGGATAGAACGCATGATGAAGGGCGAGCAAAATATATTATGGCCAGGAGAAATTAAATGGTTTGCCAAATCGAGCGGTACTACTAACGATAAGAGCAAATATATACCTGTAAGTTACGAGTGTGTTGAAGACTGTCACCTCAAAGCTACCCGCGATTTGCTATCTATATATTGTTCGCAAGTGCCCGATACCAAGGTATTCTCGGGTAAAGGATTGGTAATGGGCGGTAGCCACCAAGTAAATAATATGGGTGGCAATTCATTTTATGGCGACCTTAGTGCCGTGCTCATGATGAACCTGCCTTTTTGGGTACACTTTATTCGAACACCCGACTTGTCCGTAGCCCTGTTATCTGACTGGGAAGATAAGATTGATAAAATGGCCCGTGCCACTATTAAAGATGATGTAACGAATGTATCGGGAGTGCCTACTTGGACCTTGGTTTTGGCAGAAAGAATATTTGAGCTCACGGGCAAAACCGACCTTACGGATGTGTGGCCGAATTTAGAATTATATGTACATGGTGGCGTTAGTTTCACGCCCTATAGAAATAGGTTCAAAGAGCTCACTGCCAAAAAGCCCATCAACTTTATGGAAACTTATAATGCCAGCGAAGGATTTTTTGGATTACAAAATGATTTAACAAAAAATGATTTATTGTTAATGACCGACTATGGCATATTCTACGAATTTATGCCCATGGAATATTATGGCACAGACCACCCCAAAACACATTTGCTGCATGAAGTAGAACTGAATAAAGAATATGCACTTATTATTACAACTAATTCTGGTTTGTGGCGGTATTTGGTGGGTGATACTGTTCGGTTTACTTCTAGTAAACCTTATAAGTTTACCATCACCGGTCGTACTCGGCATTTTATAAATGCATTTGGCGAAGAGCTGATGATAGACAATGCCGACCGTGCCATAGCTTTTGCATCGGAAAATACAGAAGCAGCCGTGAGAGATTATACAGCCGCACCAATATATTTTGACGGCCACGAAAAGCCAACCCACCAATGGCTCATCGAATTTGAAAAAGAGCCCAAAGATTATCATATATTTTGCAAATTGCTCGATGATAAATTACAGGAATTGAACAGCGATTACGAAGCCAAAAGATTTAAGAATATGGCCATGCAAATGCCCAAAATACAACGAGCTCCCAATGGTA
>JAWXAU010000185.1 GCA_034439655.1 Bacteroidota bacterium
ATTTTGAAATGACGAATTTTGCGAATTAACATTAGATACAAAAGTAAATAATATAGTTAAAGAAAGAAATATGTTTTTCATACTTATCAATTTGCTTTTTATCGGCGTCAGCCCCTTTAATAATTAACCCCGCCGCGGCGGGAACCATTATATATTACGCCTCCGCATACGCTTCAGTTGGAATACAAGTACAAACCAAATTCCTATCGCCATGTGTATTATTTACACGTCCTACACTTGGCCAGAATTTGCGGTCTTTTACCCATGCTAGTGGGAACGCAGCTTTCTCACGACCATAAGCGTGATTCCAATTATCGGATATAACAACATGGGCAGTATGTGGTGCATTCTTTAATACATTATCTATTTTATCAGCAGCACCGGTTGCTATTTCATCAATCTCATTTTTGATACTAATTAATGCTTCACAGAAACGATCGAGTTCTGCTTTTGCTTCGCTTTCAGTTGGCTCAATCATTAAAGTACCTGCAACCGGGAAACTAACTGTAGGTGCGTGGAAACCATAATCCATTAGGCGTTTGGCAATATCTTCAACTTCCACACCTAAGCTATGTTTATATTTACGCATATCTACAATCATTTCGTGGGCACAAGTTCCATTGGTTCCTGTATATAATATATCGAAATGTTTTTCCAATAATGCTTTCATATAGTTTGCATTAAATATTGCATAACGTGTAGCATTGGTCAAACCTTTTTCACCCATCAAACGAATATATATATAACTAATCAATAATATACTTGCACTACCCCATGGTGCAGCAGAAACTGCATGAGTAGCTTTGTCGCCATTTTTCATATCAACCACTGCATGACCTGGAAGGAAGGGAGCCAAGTAGCTACGCACCCCGATTGGTCCCATACCTGGGCCACCACCACCATGCGGAATACAGAAAGTTTTATGCAAATTCAAATGACATACATCCGCACCAATTGCTGCAGGACTTGTTAATCCAACTTGTGCATTCATATTCGCACCATCCATATATACTTGTCCGCCATGTTCGTGAATCATATTACAAATGTCTATAATAGTTTCTTCAAAAACGCCGTGGGTACTTGGATAGGTTACCATCAAACATGCTAAATTATCTTTATACTCAATCGCACGTGCACGCAAATCTTCTACATCTATATTTCCATTGGAATCGGTTTTTGTTACCACTACTTTCATACCCGCCATTACTGCACTGGCAGGATTGGTGCCGTGTGCCGACGATGGAATCAAAGCTATATTTCTATGGCCTTGCCCAATAGATTTTAAATATGCACGAATAACTAATAGTCCTGCATACTCACCTTGAGCACCTGCATTGGGTTGTAATGATATTGCATCGAAACCTGTTATTTCTCTCAACTGATATTCGAGTTCTTCAAATATTTGAGAATAACCTGCTGCTTGTTCGCGTGGAGCAAAGGGATGCATGGCACCAAACTCAGGCCAGGTAACGGGAATCATCTCTGTTGTTGCATTTAATTTCATGGTGCAACTTCCCAAAGCTATCATACTATTTGCTAATGATAAATCTTTTAACTCCAATGATTTTATATAACGCAACATTTCTGTTTCGCTATGATATACATTAAAGTTTGGATGGGTGAGATATTCTGAATTGCGAACTAAATTTACGATGTACGATGTACGATTTACGATTTGTGGAGCTACATTTTTTGCTAAAGCAAAAACAGAAACTATATCATTCAAATCTTTTTCGGTAACGGTTTCGTCTAAAGCTATATATATTTTCCCGAAATCGTAACGGAAATTTATATTATGTTTTTCTGCAAGAGTTTTTATTTCATTGGCGTCACCTTCAACACAAATTGTATCGAAATAATTTTTGCTTGATACGCTGTAACCTAAGTCTGTCAAAGCTTTTGCAAGCGATGCAGCATTGTTATGTATATTTTGTGCGATTGATTTCAATCCTTTGGGGCCATGATATACGGCATACATCGCAGCCATATTTGCCAATAAAACTTGGGCAGTACATATATTAGAAGTTGCTTTTTCGCGGCGTATATGTTGCTCACGTGTTTGCAATGCCATACGCAAAGCACGGTTGCCTTGTGCATCGATACTCACTCCAATTAAGCGGCCTGGCATATTGCGTTTGAATTCATCTTTGGTTGCAAAGAAAGCTGAGTGCGGACCACCATAACCGAGTGGTACACCAAAGCGTTGCGAAGATCCAACTGCTACATCAAAACCCATTTCGCCTGGTGATTTTATGATAGTTAATGCCATTAAATCTGTGGCAGCAACAGTGAAAATTCCTGCAGCTTTTGCTTTGTTGCAGAACTCTGAATAATCAGAAATTTCGCCATGAACATTCGGGTATTGTAATATTGCCCCGAAGAATGATGAATCAAAATCAAAGTCAGCGGCATTGCCAAAAACCAATTCAATTCCAACAGGTTCGGCACGACAAATTAATACATCTTTGGTTTGTGGAAATACATCATTGGCTACAAAAAATTTATCTTTTCCGTCGGCGGCTTGTGCGTGCAACATGTGCATAGACTCAGCAGCGGCGGTACCTTCATCGAGAAGTGAAGCATTGGCAATTTCCAAACCTGTGAAATCGCAAACCAAAGTTTGATAGTTCAACAAACTTTCTAAGCGACCTTGGGCAATCTCTGCTTGATAAGGTGTATATTGTGTATACCAACTTGGGTTTTCAAAAACATTACGTAAAATAACTGTGGGTGTTAATGTTCCATAATATCCCATTCCGATATAGCTGCGGAAAACTTTATTTTTGCTGGCGGTTTCTTTCAACTCGATTAGCAAATCATTTTCGCTGATAGGTGCGGGCAAATTCATAGGTTGCTTGCGGCGAATATGTGCAGGTATGGTTTTGTCGATTAGTTCATCTACGCTGCTCATGCCAAGGGTTTTCAGCATCTCTGTGGTTTCGTGTGCATTGGGGCCAATGTGGCGTTGTTGAAAATTTTTGTCAGACATTTTGGTGCTTGTTGTTAATTTTTATATTGATTAGTGATACCTCTTAAAAGGCCCACAAAAATAATCAAAATAATGGATTTTTTTTGGGGAAAATTTGGACATCTCTGAGCACCTTTTGGAACGTTTTAAACTTTCCAAAAGGTAAACGTACGTTGCACATGGTTGGCGTCCTCACCAATCATTTCTTATTATGTTTATATATAACTATGCGATTGGTGGGATTACGGCAACTGTCTTGAAGATACGAGTCTCATATCTTTCGCGTCCGTAGAGGGACTTTGGAGTAGTGCTTCATTTCTAATACCGACACTCAATATATAATAGTCCAAAAGAAAGGGACTAATCCCCCCGCATTCCGATAATTATCGGGATTAAGCGGGGCTTTCGGGATGTAGTTCGGTATTACCATTCTAAAAACCTAAAATAGTCCAAAGGCTATTTTAGGTTAAGAATTGGTATAAAAACCCCAGAGGGGTGGTATTTTGGTAATAATAATAGAATTGAGCATGCACAAGTCCTGTAGGAACGAACGTTCCATTAACTTAAGGACATTGCCCTCTTGGACTTTAAAACAGTTTATATTTGAGCAAAAGAAGCATGAACACATATCCCAAAGGAATATGATATTGGTAAAAGCATAATGTATGAGTAAGCCCAAAGCCCATTTAGGGACGCGATGTCACAACTTTCGAACAGCAGTGGTGAGGAGACCTACAGCGGAGCAAGAAAGATAAAAATACATCAGACTGCAATTACCTTATCATTTTCGAACACCCTATGTTCACCGTGTGCTACATAACCCAATTGATTAGTAAGCAACATTGTTTTACCAATTGAGAAATCGGGTATATTACAATGATGGTGCCCATAAATCCAATAGTCAATATTTGATTGCTCGATTAAATCATATAATTCTACCGCAAATGCCTCATTCAAAATAGTATTTTTGTATTGTGGAGGGTAGTTCAATAAAGTAGGAGCATGGTGAGTAATAACCACATTTGTACAATCATTATTTTCTGATATTGTCGAATTTATAAAACTCAAACTTTCAAAATGCAATTGATTATATTGTGTAGTGGATAATCTAATATTATTAAATTTTATCACCCTAAAATCATTCATACTTCTTTCAATTTCCCATGATTTTTGTTCGCTTATTTTCGACCAAAGTGTTGAGAAAATAAATTGAATGCCTTGTTGTTGAATAGAGATATTATTTATTAAGAAAAGATTGTTTTTATTTTTTCATTCAAGACACCACATTTTTTCGCCAAATCAAAATGATCGTATTCATGATTGCCTGGCAACCAATATACAGTTTCGAAATTATCGGCACAGAAATTGAAAAAATCTTTATGCTTATCCATTGAAGCAAATGGCACAATATCGCCAGCCAACAATAGAATATCGCCCACAGACTTTATTGGAAATTCTTTTAGAAAAGCCTTGTTTTCCGAAAATTCCAAATGCAGATCAGAACAGTATTGAATTTTCATTTCTAGAAATATTTATTCCCTTTTAGATTTAACTCGCTTTATTACGCTTTCTAAATAGTTCATCAACGATTCTCCTTCTTCAATTTGGACAGATTGAAAACCCTCCGAAAACATATTCAATAAATCATTATATGCTTTAAAGTTTTCTTTTAGTATATCTTCGCTTTCTGTCTCCCAATATTTCCCTTCATCTGTCATCGTAAAATCACTAAAATATTTTTTGCTAAGATATCTCAATAAACCAACAACTAGCATATGTGTTTTGTAATCTGCAAATTGTGTTTTGGTGCAAAGCATATATAAGTACTTTTGCTCGTCTTCATTTGTGCTTTTGCCAAAAAACTTTAAGCCTGCTTTACTACTCATTCTTCCATTAGACAAAAAACAACAGGATACTGTTTCACATTCAGGTGGAGTAAGACTTATACCATATATATTCCTATTATATTTTTCATCGAATGAACTTGAAGGAAATTCAGTTTCATAAACAGTATATTTCCAATTAAATATTTCAACAATATCTTTTACCTCCGCCACCATTTCGCCCAATGATGCTCGCGGATTGAATCTCCCATTATAATGTATTGTTAATCCCATTTGATTGCTGTGTCAATTGATCTATTTGCAAATAATATGTCGACAAAAATAATAAAGGAAAGGATTATGTTTTAAACAAGTTTTATAATAATAATTCACGAGTTCACCTTTTGGAAAGTTTAAAACTTTCCAAAAGGTGAACGAAATCATTCCACCCCCAACTTCGCTTTCAATTCATTCAAATCCTCAATGAGTATCAAACTATCGGGAACCTTGGCGACCGTTTCATAAATCTCAGGCCACAAATTTGAATAACGAATTAATACAAAATCATTAGATTTGAATTCAGGAGTAATTTACTGATAGCAGCACCCATTCGGTCGCAGAAGTTAATATAATAAAAAATGAAAGTGATATGGCGAAACTATACAATGACTTTTTCAATCTGTTGTTATCATACTTAAAGAAAAAATTGACGCCATAAATCCACAATAAAAGTCCGAGAATTACAAAAAACAAAGTGGGCATATAATCATTAATCCACCAATTGCAATAGGTAAGCAAAAAACCTCCAATGAAAAATATGAGGCCGAGTATTTTTAGTTTTTTGGTTAGTGGCATTTTCTATAATAATTAATATGTTTCAAATCTATAACGGATTATATATAATTAAAAAATGAAAATAGTAAGATGCTGAAACGAGTTCAGCATGACGTCGCAACGGCAATGCAGTCCAACGTTCATATATAAATAGATTTTTGATAATTATATTTTTAACTAAACCCTGAAACAAGTTGCCATTGACCTATTTGTAGAATTGTAAAAAATTATTCCTCAGCATAACGGTTCGTCTATACTACAACCCCTTCACAAATTTCTTCCAATCCTCCGCAATTTGCCCTTTTAATACTCTAGGAAATTTTACCTGTGCACCGCCTTTGCCTTGGGCTGCAAGGAAGTTATTGAACTGCTCGTTAGGAATATAATATACATTCATGCGTTTGAGGGCATGGGTGCGTTCTACTATATAGTCATCATTCAATTCGCCCAACTTGGCGTCGAGTTTTTCTTTATATATAATTGTATCAAAAGGCTTATCACTTCCTATATACCAATCGTGGCCAATAGGTCCATCATCAGTTACACCTATTACACAAAATTCATTACTAATTAATCCCATTTCATTGCTCACAAAATTGAACGCATCATTCATATTTTCAACAGAAAGATGCTCTCCGCATAGACTCAGGAAATGTTTCGTACGTCCTGTAATTTTTATTTCTATATGTTTGAGCGAAGTGAAACGAATCGTATCACCAATAAGATAACGCCATGCTCCTGAACTGGTGGTAATAGCCAAGGCATAATCAACACCTTCTTTTACTTCCATCAATGATAATACTTTTGCATCTGGCAATATATTACCATCACTATCAAAATTTTCTTCATTGAAAGGAACAAATTCAAAATAAATACCGTTGTTCAAAAGCAATTTCATTCCATGCACATAGGGCCGTGCTTGAAAAGCCAGAAAACCTTCACTTGCCAAATAAGTTTCCCAATAATGCAAAGGTTTGCCACACATGGCATCTATACTTTTCCTATAAGGCTCAACCGATACGCCACCCCATATATATAGGGTAAGGTTAGGCCATATATCATGTATGGTTTTCACCTTATATCTTTCTATAATACGTTCGAACAAAAGCTTTACCCATGCAGGCACTCCAGCAATAGTTCCAGGATCCCAATTGGGGGCATTCTCTATAATATCTTCAATCTTTTCATGCCAATCTTTTAACGCCCTAATTTCGGGTTCGGGTTTGGTATAAGGCTCAAACCAAAACGGCACATTGCCGGAGGTGATACCGCTGAGGTCACCACTAAAATTAAGTCCATTAGACTGCAGGGTGGTGCTGCCGCCAATCATCAAATAATGTTTGTTGAGTACACCTTTTGGTATGTCTTTGCAACGTGCAATTCTTAAAAGTTGTTTGGCACTTCCACGGGTTATATATTTAATCGTGCTTTTGGTAACGGGTATATATTTGCTCGCACCTTCGCTGGTGCCGCTGCTCAATGCAAAATATTTCATTTTGCCCGGCCATGTTACCGATTCTTCGCCTTCATAAGCCTTTTGCCACCAAGGATGCATGGTAGAATAATTAGACAAAGGTACTTTCTCTTTGAAAAGGGCCATCACATTATCATTAAATACAATAGCAGAAAAGTGATAATGCTGCCCAAACTGGGTATTGCCTGCTTTTAAAAGTAATCTTTTAAGTGTGCGTAATTGTGATGCATGAGCCCGCTCAATGGGGTTTCCAGTCCTATTGCCACTTAAGGCTTTCCTCACAATTTGCGTAATACTTGTCATTAATTTTTATTTCCTTGCACCGCAAGCCAATACCGCAAATTAAACGCTATTTATCAATACAAAAAAATTATGCTTGTAAAAATGGGTTATTGATTTTCTCAAACCCAATGGTGGTGGGCTCTCCATGACCACTGTACACTTTACAATCGGGGGGCAAGGCAAATAGTTTGTTTTTGATAGAACTTATTAGAATATCATAGTCGCCACCGGGCAAATCGTAACGCCCAATACCTTGACGGAATAATACATCGCCTTGGAAAATTTCGTTGCTTGTTTTATTATAATAACCCAAGTGACCAGGAGCATGCCCGGGCAAAAACAAAACTTCCAAATTTGTATTGCCAAAACTAAGTGTATTGCCTTCTTCCAAATATATATAATCGGCGATGGGCATTGTAATATTGAAACCCATTGAAGCACCCCAAAGTATGCTATGTTCCATGGTAGCAATATCTATTTGGTTTATATATACGGGTATATTCCATTTGCCCACACAAAATCCTACACCCAATACATGGTCGATATGCCCGTGAGTAAGTACTACTTTCTCAGGAATTAAATTATTTTCAGTAATAAAATCAGATAGTATTTTTTCTTCTTCTCTATTATGACAACCGGGATCTATTATAATACATTGATTTGTATCATCCCATAATATATAAGTGTTTTCGTAGAAAGGGTTGAAGGTGAATTGCTTTGAATACATTTTTGATAGGGGTCGGTTCGCCGCGGCGAACGGGATTTAGGATTCGGGGTGGCTTACGCAAGGAAATATTTACAAGGTAGGAGGTAGGATTTTGCTGCTGCCATTATATTTACGATTTTTTATTGATGCGTGATTGACGATTATGGTACAATTGACAGAAGTGCAAATAGACTGCGTAGCCCAATGGTAAATTATAAATCATACATCATTCAATTCTAAGTTCTGTAATCAAAAAACTCCCAGAATTGCTTTTCATCAATATATAAATTTTATAAATGCCCGCATTGGTTTCAAGTTTTCCATTAATAAATTTTGTAGCGGCATCGCTCACACCTTTGTTGCTGATGGTGAAATTTTTTGGTTTGTTTTTAGCAAAAAAATCTTTCAGTATCATTTCTGCTTGGGTCTTACTATAGGTTTCCTCTCTGCCCATAATGCTGAGTTCGATGGAAGTATTGAAACTGCTGCTCAACTCAGTGGCATTGCCTGCTTTGATGTTTCGGGCGATTTTATCGCTCAAATCCTCGGCAAAAAAAGATATAAAAGCTGCGAAAACAATATATATAAAGGGCATTCGGGATAATATTTTTAGACTGCAAACTTAGCGAAAATTATGCCGAAAACAAAACAGAAGCAGTGGTTAGCCCGCCGCGGCGGGCAGTGGTTAGTAGTTAGTACCACCTGCTTGCCGCAGACAGGTTCGGCGTCAATAACTTTGATTAGACAACTGATTACTGATTACTAAATAACGGTCTACTGACAACTGATTACTGCCCGCCGCGGCGGGCTGATTACTGACCACTATTAACTGACTACTGACGACCAGCTACTAACTTTGCATTTTAATTTATAAACAACTATGAGTGATAAAGTAATATTAATGATTTTGGACGGCTGGGGCAAAGGACAAGCATACGAAGGCAATGCTATAGAACTTTCAAAAAATAAATTTGTAGAAGGACTGGCTAATCAGTATCCCATGGCCTATTTGCAAACAAGTGGCGAAGCGGTGGGATTGCCTGATGGACAAATGGGAAACAGTGAAGTCGGACATTTGAATATTGGTGCGGGACGTGTAGTATATCAACAATTGGAAATTATCAATAAAGCTTTTCGTGAAAACAAAGTAGCCGAGATTTCTTGTTTTGCAAATGCCATAAAGTATGCTAAAGAAAACAACAAAGCTTTCCATTTATTAGGTTTGGTGAGTGATGGTGGCGTGCATGCATCAATGGACCAGTTGATGAGATTATGCGATATATTAAAAGATAGCGGATTGAACCAAGTATATATTCATGCATTTACCGATGGCAGAGATACAGATCCTAAGTCGGGCAAAAACTATATAAATACTATTTGCGAACATATAGAATTCACTGCGGCGAACAATATAAAACTTGCAAGTATTATAGGTCGATATTACGCCATGGATCGAGATAACCGTTGGGAACGCGTTAAGCTTGCCTACGATTTGTTAGTAAATGGGAAAGGGACTATATATAAAAATGCTATAGAAGCCATAGAAACATCCTATAAAAATAATATAACTGATGAATTTATACAACCTATTGTATTAAGTGAAGATGGTATAAATCCGATTGCAAAAATACAAGATGGCGATGTAGTTTTGATGTTCAATTTCCGCACGGATCGTGGCCGTGAGCTCACGCAAACCCTTTGTCAACAAGCCTACCCAGCGTTTGATATGAAGCCTCTGGATTTGCACTTCCTCACCATGACTATATATGATGAGACCTATAAAAACGTACAAACACTTTTTCAAAATGATGATTTGGTAATGACACTTGGTGAAGTATTACAGAAATATCATAAGAAACAAGTTCGCATTGCAGAAACAGAAAAATATCCGCATGTCACGTTCTTTTTCTCGGGCGGCCGCGAAAAACCTTTTGATGGTGAAACAAGAAAAATGTGCCCTTCGGCCAAAGTAGCCACTTATGATTTACAGCCCGAAATGAGTGCCGAAGATATAAAAAATGCAGTACTAGAAACTATACAAAATGAGGATGCAGATTTTATTGTAGTAAACTTTGCAAACCCTGATATGGTGGGGCATACAGGCATTTTATCGGCCGTGGTAAAAGCTATAGAAAAAGTAGATGATTGCACCAAACAAATTGTAGCACAAGCCATTGCAAAATTTTGGAATGTACTCATTACCGCCGACCATGGCAATAGCGAA
>JAWXAU010000186.1 GCA_034439655.1 Bacteroidota bacterium
AACTACATCCCGAAAGCCCCGCTTAATCCCGATAATTATCGGGATGCGGGGGGATTAGTCCCTTTCTTTTGGACTATTATATATTGAGTGTCGGTATAATCCAATAAAAAAGCCCATCCCAAAAATGAGACAGGCTTCTTAATATTTTAACCGTATATACTACAATGCTCCTATACCGAAGCCTATGCCCCAAGCCACATATGCATTGCTTAGTGGTTTCACCAACCACTCGTTATCTACTTTGCCATCGTTGTTTTTATAGTCATGTCTAATACCAGGTTTCACACCCATTTCGAAACGCATACCCATCAAACCTCTTTTCATATTTATCTCGAAACGGAAGCCAAATTTCTTGGTTTTTGCATCCGAGTTACGTGTGTATTTAGAGACGTCAACATTCTCATAACTCCATTTATTGCCTACTTTAACAGCAGAAATTTTATCATCTACCACCGTAGCCCCCATCAAAACTTCAAAAGCCATATCAATTACTGATTTTGACCTTACAGTTTTCTTTTTGTGCCTTCCTTCAATAGTTGCGAATACTTTTCCTTTAAATTTCAAGCCTTGTGAGTAATGGAAACCTGCACTGAACATCACAGTAGAGTATCCAACTAAAGCTGGAACAAAAGCTCTATCATTGGTAGAAATATTGTTTACTGTAAACGAATTAGAGCCAGAATCTTTCTGTTGACCATAGTATCGGTGGATTTGACTTATAGAGCCAGTAAGACCCTGATAGCTACTTGCCATAACAGGGAAATTAGCTGAATAAGTTCTATTATAGCTGCGGCCATTTTCAGTAAAGGTATATGAATATAGTTTTTTGGAAACATTTACAGGTTCTAGGCTTTTCTTAAATGGGATGGTAACCCTTGCCTGATAAATATGGTAATCGTAATTGGCAGCAACATTGCCCCCTATCATGTTGGCAAGCGGAGCTCCAGTAATAATAGAACCCGATACCTGTATTAGTTTGAGGAGGGTATAACGACCATGAACATAAACACCAAAGCCAGCGGGCGAACTTGCAAAAAGGTCAACTTCGGCCAAAACTCCAAAGCCAATGAACAATGGATAGGGATTTTTTTTGTTATAGACGGTGTCAACTCGGTAACTGCCATTTGCTGGCCAAATGATTTCCTTTTTTTGTGCAGAAGCGAATTGAAATCCTGTTGCAGAAACCAGACCTAACAGGAAAAGTTTCAACATTGTGTTTTTTAGTTTCATATTGTTTTTAATTTTGATTTTGCAAAGGTGCATTACAAAACAATAAGATTAATTACCCTCTTTAAGGTATTTTCCCATACCCTGTATCGGGTAGAGGACGGTTTTAAAATACAAGAACCGCTAAAAACACCAACAAAGGCAATCCCATTGGGTAAAAGCAATTCGGTTTTGTTTAAAGTTTTTTAGCTAAAAACTAAACTGGTTCCTGCGGCGGTCGAAAAACTCAAGAGAAATTTTAATCCCTTTACCAAAAATGCTATTTTGCAAAGCAGGGATACTCGGGTTCAGATTTTGTTTGTGCCAATTTCCAGTCTGTCTGTCTTTTGTAAATCCCAATGCGTAATAAACCCCTAGTCTATAACGATAGCGAGCTATTTTAAACACACGTTCCAAACCAAATATCACTTCAGTATAATATACTTTGGCTTCGGGGGCACTTAAAAAACCAGCACCCGCCACCTCATTAATATTCAATTTTTTGAAATAGGGAATCTTATTCGTAAAGAAACCATTGAACCTATGCAAATAATGGAATTCTGTAAACCATTTAAATGTAAATATAGTGGTATCGAGCATTTGGAACGTACCGATGGGATTGGTAAAAAACAAAGGATCACCCCGACGTTGGTATTTATAATCAATAGTTTTTACGATATCTTGATTGATAAATTGGCCACCTCTTAATCTGTATTCACTTATGCCCACCACTCCAAAATTAATACGCTGACGCATGGAAAGCTCCACATAATCGAACTTCACTGAGCTGCCAAATAAATCAGGAATTCCCTTACGCCATAAAGCATAAAATGTAGGCCAACGCGAACCTAGAATTACTTTTTCATAAGGCTCACGCATATACTTTTGAAAAGGAACAAAAGTGAACTTTACTTGTGCAGTTAATGCACTGTAGGGATCGAATTGAACAGGTAAATTGGCACTATCGCCATATATTTGATTGCTCACCGTTCCGTATTTATAATCGGCCACACTTCTGCGGGTAGAATATTCGGCATACATATCCAAATATAAACCATTAATCAATTCTACCTCATGGTCTATATTTATATAATCATTCAAATAGAAATTGTTACGCCTTAAACGGCTTACCCATGCAGCATTGCCGTATATCAAATCAAAATTTCGGCCTACAGAAAAGCCAAGTGTGCCACGCTTGTATGGGTTATACAATGTAGTAAAATTAAAGTCTCCCTGCCAGTCATGGTTTCGAATACCATACGATACAAAAGGTGCAAGACTGATGCTTTGTTTCTTTTTAAACTTCTTATAATAACTAACATAGGTATTCAGCCTTTGGCCAGCAACCTGCACTGGACTATATAATGCCACTATAGATGGGAAATTCCAATACTGTTGCTTTACGCGATTTATATGCCCTTGTCCGTACCATAATATATTCAAAAAAGTAACTTTGTTAAATACAGAATCTAAACTGTCTAAATATTCTTTCTTACTATGTGCTTCTATTAAACTATCCGAAGTATGAACCAGCCTAATTTCTTTTGCTGTTAGTGGTTCGCTGCGAGCCGAGTCCCAATAGGCAGTATCTTTATTGTAAGCATCGTCTTTGGTATAACTTAGCTCGTTGCCAAAAAACTTTTTGGGGAATTCTACATTCAATTTATAATTATGATAATAACAAACAGTACGTCCGTTTACAGCACCACGTTTTATTTTAATTTTATATATAAATTCTTGTTTCTTTATGATATAAAAAGTATCCTTCTCAATTCCAAATTCTTGGTTAATGGTAAACTCATCATACTCTTTTAATTTGGTAGGCGTGAGCGAAAGACTTAATTTTCTGATGCTCCACAAGCTTTCATTTACATGGATTTCGCCGCTCATTAGTGCATTGCCTAACGACCGCGGACTAATCTTTATAATATAAACTTTGGTGTCGCCCACAGTATATACACCTTTCAAATCAAACTTATAACTTACAAAAGCGAAATCATTTAATGGGGTAATAAAGGTATTATCGCTCAAACCTTTTACAAACAGTGAGCCTTGATAGAAATCGAAATTGCCTTCGGTACTGCTCATATAAAACAAGCCATCCAAATCGCCAATTTTATTTTGTGCTTCTTTTACTTCTTTTATAAGATTAGGTCTTTGAAAACTGCGATTTATGATAAGCTCAGTAAAATTCATATTAGACCAATCAGGTTCTTTATTTTTCTTTTTTTTGGCCGATGCAGTATCCGATTTTATAGAATTGGAATCAACCAAGTACTTCAACAAACTGTCTGGTATGTCCTGTGGCTTACTTTTTTTGTTGATTTTAGTTTCATCAACTGCTCTAATATATATTTGACAAATGCTTGATTTTACCTGTGTACGCCAACGGTCTTTATTGTCAATAACTTGGTGCATCACCTCGTTTGCCCTGTCTCGCTTACTCCCCTTCACTGTATAGCCCTGCAACTGCTCTACTAAAGGAATCAAAACCATATTACGGACTACGTTTTTACTCAAGGTAATTTCAGCATATAAACCTTCGAATCCATTGGCTGCATAATAAATTTTATAATATCCTTGCTCTAATCTGATGGTATACTGTCCGCGTGAATTGGTGAAGGTACTGATATCAGCACCTTGCACGGTAACATTAACGCCTTGTATAGGCTTGGAAGTACTGTCGAGCACCGTGCCGCTAATAGTATATATCACTTGTGCACTTGCCGCAAAAGAACATATATATATAATACTAACTAATAAAAAATATTTGTATAGTTTCATCAATAATATACTAAACGACTTTTGCAAAGATAGGTTACAGTAAATTTGAGAGTTGTAATGCTTTTTCGACTGCTTCCTTTAATCCAGCTACATGGGTACCACCTGCTGTGGCATAAAAAGGTTGACCGCCGCCGCCGCCTTGTATGGCCTTGGCTGCTTCCTTAACAATATTGCCCGCATGAATGTTTTTGCTTTTCACTAATTCCTCTCCTATGATAACACTGAGTAATGGTTTGTCATTAATAATAGCACCAAAAACTATATAAGAATTCTCAACTTCTTTGGTCAACTGAAAAGATAAATTCTTCAATTGTTCTGCTGATGAAATTTCTATAATTTCTGCCAATATATTAATTCCATTCTGCGATTTGAATTTTGATCTTAAAGTGTCTTTTATAACAGCAGTCTTTTCATTTTCAAATTGCTCCAATTTTTTTTGCAAACTACTTCTTTCATCCAATAATTGTTGCACACTCCTTATAATATCTTTTGCTTTTAAGAGTTCTTTCAATCCATCAAAAGTGGTTTGAAATTCATTAATTAATTGTTCCACCTTATCTGCAGTTATTGCCTCAATACGACGAACTCCCGCAGCCACCGCACTTTCACTCGCTATTTTAAAATATCCTATTTGTCCTGTTGCTTGCACATGGCAACCTCCACATAATTCCCTACTATAACTTTCATCAAAAGTTATTACACGAACACTATCACCATATTTCTCGCCAAACAATGCCATGGCTCCCAGTTTTTTTGCTTCTTCAATGGGCACATTTCTGCGTTCATCTAAATGTATATTTTCTCTTATTTTTTGATTGACTATATGTTCTACTTCTGCAATTTCTGCATCACTCATCGCTTTGAAATGTGAAAAATCGAAACGTAAATAATCATCATTTACGAGTGAACCTTTTTGCTCGACATGTGTACCCAATACTTTACGTAAAGCTGCATGCAGCAAATGCGTAGCTGAGTGATTATTCTCAGTTAGTAAACGTTTTGTTTTATTAATTTTGGCCGTAAAAACCGTACTCGGATTTTCGGGTAACCTATCTGCTAAATGTATAATTAAGTTATTTTCTTTTTGCGTATCTATGATATTTATTTTTTCGTTGATACTTTCTATAATACCTGTATCGCCCACCTGTCCGCCACTCTCTGCATAAAAAGGGGTAACATCAAATACCAATTGAAATTGCTCTTTACCTTTTGCTTTTACTTTACGATATCGTGTAATATGTATATCTTTTTCCAGTTCATCATATCCTACAAATTGTATATTCTCTTCTGCAATTAATATTTGCCAATCGTCTGTCTCAAGTTGTGTGGCTTTGCGTGAGCGTTCTTTTTGTTGTTGTAATGCTTTTTGAAATTCCTCCAAATCAACTGACCAATTATAATCTTTTGCTATTAACTGCGTTAAGTCAATTGGGAAGCCAAAAGTATCATATAGTTCAAATGCAAATTCACCATTAAGAACTTTACCCTCATTCCTCAATCTAACCTCATCAGTAACTGCAGACAAACTATCCATGGGCATCCAAGCAGCATCAACCTTGCCATCTCCTGATTCTGACCAAAATGCTCGATCCAATCTTATAATACCATATTTCAACGTTTTCAAAAATGCCGCTTCTTCCTCTCTTATCACATTCTCCAAAAAGTCTTTTTTCTGTTTTACTTCAGGGAATATATCTTTAAAAGATTCTCCCATTATAGGAAGTAATTTATATATGAAAGGTTCTTTCACATTTAAGAAACTATAATAGTAACGAACGGCTCTTCTCAGTATGCGGCGTATTACATAACCAGCACCTGTATTGCTAGGAAGTTGCCCATCTAATATAGCAAAACCAATGGTGCGTATATGGTCAGATAAAACACGCATTGCAATATCAGTTTTCTCATCACTGCCATATATAATACCTGTTTCTTTTTGCATGAATTGTATATACGGCATAAACACATCCGTATCATAATTGCTACTCTTGCTTTCAATCGCTCTCACCAATCGCTCGAAGCCCATTCCTGTGTCCACATGTTGTGCGGGAAGTTTTTCCAAGCTGCCATCGGCTTTGCGGTTGAACTCCATAAATACATTATTCCAAATCTCAATTACTTGGGGATGGTCATTGTTTACCAAACTTGCTCCAAGTGTTTGTTTGCGTTCGGCATCGGGTCTTAAATCTATATGTATTTCGCTACAAGGTCCGCATGGCCCGGTGTCGCCCATTTCCCAAAAATTGTCTTTTTTATTTCCGTTAATTATTTTGTCTTTGTCAATCCACAAACACCAGTTATCATAAGCTTCTTGGTCGAACGCCAAACCTTCTTTTTCGTCACCTTCAAATACGGTAACATATAATCTATCCTTATCAAGTTTATATACTTCCGTCAATAATTCCCAAGCCCATTCGATGGCTTCCTTTTTGAAATAATCGCCAAAGCTCCAATTGCCCAGCATCTCAAACATGGTATGGTGATAAGTATCAACACCCACTTCTTCCAAATCATTATGTTTACCACTCACCCGCAAACATTTTTGGGTATCAACTACACGTTTGTATTTGGGTGTTTCGTTGCCGAGGAACCAATCTTTAAACTGGTTCATGCCCGCATTGGTGAACATAAGCGTAGGATCGTTCTTTACTACGATAGGTGCAGATGGAAAAATTGTATGGCCTTTGCTCTCGAAGAACTTGAGGAAGGTATTACGTATTTCGTTTGAAGTCACTGAGGGATATTTTTAATTTTGTATTTTTAATTTTATATTTTTTTGAATATCAACTTTTTACAGCTAGGTGATCGCAAATTGCTACCACCTAGCTTCATTTATTTTATTGATTTTCATTGTGTTATGAAGAGGTGGTCACAAATTGCGACCACCTCTTCATAACTATTTCTTTTTCAGCTTATAACCTATAGGTTCTAATTTTTGTTGGTGCAAATCATCTAATCTATCCATTAAATATTGAAATGCTTTATTTACTTTGGTATCAAGATTTTCTATTTCACTTCTTATATTCTTCATTTTCACTCAGTAGGGACCGATAATTTGCAAACGCTCTCATAATTTCTATATTTACCTGTATTGCTTTTTCTGAACTCAATACTGATGAAAGCATAGAAACTCCCTGTTCTGTAAACACCATTGGTTTAATATTAGAGAATTTTAGAGAAGCCAACCTTTCTGAATTATTAATAAGCTCTTGCCTTTCAAGCATTGTCGGTTCATCCCGATAGCTATCGGGAATAAAATCTTCAGGAAATCTACTAATATTCCTTTTAACTTGTTGCTTTAAAGCTTTTGTCAATACATCGTAAAGCAAGGCCAAATCAACATCCAGCATCAACTTGCGACCTCGGAAGGGGAAGATGAGCGTTTCATAATTTGATTTAACAACGGGCTTAGTCATAATTTGAAGAGCCGCAAAAATCGGTGTAAAAATGTAGAATAGGAAAAGGAATGTGAGAATAATGGATAATGCATGCAAATAGTGCAAATGAGCAGGGAGAAGAAAAAAAAACATTGAGAGATTAAGCTTCATTAAGGATCGGCTCCTTAATTTTCTTAACTTCTCAATGGAAAAAAAATACAGAATTGAATTGCTGAGCGTATTTTAAAGTTGCTCGCAGTTTGTTTTAATATTGGCTAGGTTGCGGTTGAAAATATTATAGATAAAATAAGCTGCAAAATAAGTCTTCATTGTTTCGATCGTAGAAGCTTCGCCAGTTTTATAAAATAGCGTAAGAGACACGCTGGTAGTTGAATCGGTTACTTTAGTATATAATTGTTCGGTGGCTAAACCTTCTGCTTGCATTGAGAAGCCGTGCATATTGTACAATACCAATTGACGTTTTTGTTCTGGAATAACTTCGGTAATCAATTCGTCCCATACTACACCTTGTTCATCGGCTTGTTGGAAACAGCGGCGACGGCAACCTATTTTCCCATCTACAACTTCCTGAGAATTCAAGGTTGTGATATGATGCACATATACCGACCATTTAGTTGCATTACTGCTATTGCTGAGGTAGGTAAATACTTTGCTAATGGGAGCCTTGATTTCCATAGTGCTTACAATTGCTTTGTGTTTATATATATCATTCCCTTTAAATGGACTAAAAAAATAAGTAAGAAATACTATTACAAGCAAGATAATAAGTGTAATATAAATTTTCTTTTTCATAAGCGTAAAGCAAAATTAGGTTATTTTTTTACAGATAATAATTTTGTAACTACTCAGGTAGGTAAAACTCAATGGTGTCAAGGGCTTTCACTTCAAGTGGAAATGCAATGATATTTACAGAAGTGAGCATTTATAGGTGTTC
>JAWXAU010000187.1 GCA_034439655.1 Bacteroidota bacterium
GCATCCCGATAATTATCGGGATTAAGCGGGGCTTTCGGGATGTAGTTCGGCATTACCATTCTACAAACCAAATCCGCCACAGGCGGAGAACTATTTTAGGTTAAGAATTGGTATAAGACTTTCAAAATAACTTCCACAAATTAAGGATAACTGGTTTATTAATGTAGGATTCCACTTTACAATAGGCAATTGGATTGGGAAATATGACGCCAAATAAAACTAAATATTTTCGCTCTATTACTACTCCTTATTTGGCTCGAAACTTTGTCCAAGGCTGGTGTTATAAATGACTTATTTATAATGTCGCATCAGCAACTCTCCAAACTCCTTTCCATCCTCGCCAAAATCAACCTCTACAGGCAAAACCGCAATAGGTAAGTCTGTTGTATTAAGTGCCTGCAAACGTGCAGCATCTTTGGCAGTAGTTATTATAATAGATCCATTAGCAAATGCAGTTTGATATTTTTCACGCCAAGTATTTATTTCTTGTTGGGTATAATTATAATGATCGGGGTACTTAAGATGTTCTATTATATGATAGTGTTTTTGTATATATGTTTTAAGATATTCTGTATTTGCAATGCCTGTTAGTAGTATAATATCTTTTGTGGTTGTTTGTGTATTGTTATATTTTAATTCACCATATATATATGTACTAAAAAAAACAGGAGCTTTACTGTATTTATATAATGAAGTTTTTAATTTTTCTTTTTCAGCTTCAGTTAATCCTTCAGGGCATTTGGTTATGATAATAGCATTGGCTCTGCTTGCTCCATTGCGGCTTTCACGCAGGTTGCCAGCGGGGAGTATATAATCGTTATAAAAAAGCCTATCATAAGTAGTGAGGAGGATTTGAAAACTAGGTTTTACATATCGGTGCTGGATATTATCATCGAGTATGATAATATCTGGCTGTATAGTTTTTTGTAATTGTTCAATTCCTGTAATACGATTTTCGCAAACGGCTACATGTGTATTTTTTAAACTATGATAGAGTTCGTATGGCTCATCGCCCAAAGTTTCGGCACTGATTTTTTTAGTAGCTAATATATAACCTTTGCTTTTGCGGCCGTAACCGCGGCTTAGCGTAGCTACTTTATAGTTTTGCGATTGTAATAGTTTGGCTATATAAGCCGTATGCGGAGTTTTGCCCGTGCCACCTGTGTTGAGGTTGCCCACACCTATAATAGGAATATCGAATTTTTTTTGTGAGAGTATGCCAACATCGAACAGCTTATTGCGTATTGCTGTAATGAGGTGGTATAAAACCGAGAAAGGATATAATAGTATTCGCAGCTTTTTCATAAGCAAGGCTGCGAATTTATTCCGTCATTGTGAGGCACGAAGCAATCTCGTTATATTGGTCGAGATTGCTTCGGAAGCCTCGTAATGACGGAATCGAATTAATGACTAAGAACATCATTCACTTTGGTGAAGGAAGGTTTGCGTTTTTCTATAAAGGCGGTAGTGCCTTCTTTAAAATCTTCGGTAGAAAAACATTGGCCGAATAATTCCACTTCTCTGTCGAAGCCAGGTTTGTCTTTGCGGTATTGGGTATTTACGCAGTCTATCACTTTGGCAATAGCCATAGGCGATTTGCTTTTTATTTTGCCCAAAATTTCGTGGCATTTGGCAAGCAATTGATCGGCAGCCACTACATGATTTACCAAACCCAATGTTTGTGCTTCGGCAGCACCTATTACATCGGCAGTCATTAGTAATTCTAATGCTTTTCCTTTTCCTACCAATTGTGCTAAGCGTTGGGTGCCTGCATAACCGGGTATAATTCCCAAATTAACTTCTGGCTGGCCAAACTTCGCATTTTCGGCAGCAACTCTTATATGGCAAGCCATAGCCAATTCGCAACCGCCACCTAAAGCAAAGCCGTTGATAGCAGCCACTACAGGCTTAGAACTATTTTCGATGGCATTGAAAACTTTGTGGCCATTCTGTGCCATGTGTGTTCCTTGCTCCACCGTAAAGTTAGCAAATTCTGATATGTCAGCACCTGCAACAAATGCTTTAGGGCCAGCACCTGTTATTATAATACCTGCCACTTCGTCGTTTGACTGGGCAGCATTTACGGCATTATATATTTCGCGAATGGTTTCGATGGTGAGTGCGTTGAGTTTTGGTTCTCTGTTAATAGTGATGGTAAGAATGCCTTCGCTTACCTCGGTTAATAAATTTTGGTACATAGGGATTGGATATGTGTTTTTTTAGTTTTTAAAAGTATTATAATATTTATGCAGGAACATTGGCTAAGGCTTTCACCATCATCACACCAATATTGGCAGGCGATTCCACCACATTGATGCCGCACTCGGCCATTATTTTCATTTTGGCAGCAGCGGTATCATCGGCTCCACCCACTATGGCACCGGCATGACCCATACGGCGACCAGGAGGAGCTGTTTGCCCAGCAATGAAACCTACTACTGGTTTGGTCCCGTTTTCTTTAATCCACTTGGCAGCATCGGCTTCCATCGATCCACCTATTTCACCAATCATAACTATGCCAATGGTTTCGGGGTCTTCCATCAGCATTTGCACAGCTTCTTTGGTGGTCGTTCCTATCACGGGGTCTCCGCCAATTCCTATAGCAGTGCTAATTCCCATGCCTTGCTTCACTATTTGGTCGGCGGCTTCATAAGTTAAAGTTCCCGATTTTGATACAATACCGATATTCCCTTTTTTGAAAACAAAGCCGGGCATAATACCCACTTTAGCTTCTTCGGGAGTTATAATACCGGGACAGTTTGGACCTATCAGCCTACAATCTTTTCCGTTCAAATAATTTTTGGCGGTTATCATATCTTGTGTCGGAATTCCCTCAGTAATACAAACTATTACTTTAATCCCTGCATCGGCAGCTTCCATTATCGCATCGGCAGCAAAAGCTGGAGGTACAAATATGATAGAAACATTGGCATTGGTTTGGGCCACTGCATCGGCCACGGTATTGAACACAGGTTTGTCCAAATGCGTGGTTCCGCCTTTGCCGGGTGTAACGCCGCCAACTACTTGTGTGCCATAGTCAATCATTTGTGTGGCATGGAATGTTCCTTCGCTACCTGTGAAACCCTGCACTATTACTTTGGAATTTTTGTTTACTAAAACGCTCATTTTCTGTTTTGTTTGGTCTATTATAAAAGTGCTGCAATTTAAGGGCTGCAAAGTGTTTTGGCAAAGCAAAAAATCAATTGTTGCGATATGAGTTTGTTCCTGCATTTTTGCAGCAAAATCAAATCAATGAAAAAAGCGATATTCTCGGTGGCAATAATACTTTGCTTTACTATTACTACTAATGCCCAAACGATTGGTACTTACAAAAGTTATCTTAAAGAAACCGCAGCTCCTAGGGAACATCCAGTGGATATGAAGCATACTATTATTGATTTGAAATTCGATTGCGGCAAAGGTGAAGTTATTGGCAAAGTAACGCACCAGTTTATGTCTTTGCAAAAGAGCGTGGACTCAATATTTTTGGATGCTCCGGGCATCGAGATTAAAGAATTTAAAATGGTAGGGCAACAAGGAAAAGTGAAAACAAGCGACAAAGGTGTGACTTTATATTTTTCGCCTGCACTTACTTGGGATTTTACATATACTTTAGAAATTAATTATATAGCGAGACCTACCAGAGGTTTATATTTTATTGGTTGGAATGATGAAACTACCGACCAACACAAAAACGAATGGGGCTATGTTCGCAAACAAATATGGACACAAGGCCAAGGGACAGATAACCGCAACTGGATTCCTTGTTACGATGAACCCAATGACAAAACCGTTACCGAAACTATTATAACGTTTGATAAAAAATATCAAGTGTTGAGTAACGGTGTATTACAATCAAAAAAAGACAATAAAGACAATACCATTACTTGGCATTATAAGATGAGTCATCCGCATCCTACTTATTTGGTGATGCTGGGCATTGGTGAGTTTGCGGTGAAGAAAGGCAAATCGGCGAAAGGAACACCTGTTAATTTTTGGTATTATCCTGAGTTTGCAAATAGGGTTCCTTATACCGCTTGTTATACAGAGCAAATGGTGGATTTTATGGAAGAAGAATTAATGACCGCTTATCCTTGGGAAAGTTATAGCCAAGTGATGGTGCAAGACTTTTTATATGGTGCTATGGAAAATACCACCGCCACTATTTTTGGTGATTTCTTTTTTGTTGATGGCAAATCGTTCAATGATAGAAACTATATAAATGTGAACATGCATGAATTCACGCATCAATGGTTTGGCGATTATGTAACTGCCCGCAATTATGCCCACCAATGGCTGCAGGAAAGTTATGCTACGCATTATCCAAAATATTTTCAACGCAAACTTTACGGTGAAGATTATTTCCAGTGGATGCGTAAAGTAGAAATGAATAGTGCATTGGATGCATCCAAATCGAATAATAATCCTGTGGCACATACAGGTGGTGGAACAGCCAGGGTTTACCAAAAAGGTTCGCTTGTATTAGATATGTTGCGTTATGTTTTGGGCAATGAAGAGTATCGTAGAATGACTGCTCATTATCTAAAGAAGCATGCTTATGGCAATGTAGAAACCTACGATTTGCAAGTAGCGATACATGATGTATTGGGTAAAAACTTGGATTGGTTTTTTGATGAATGGGCTAATAGGGGAGGTGAACCACATTATAATATATCATGGTCGGCCATTGCAAATAATAGTGGTGCCAAAGTAACCAATGTTGCCATTAAACAAATCCAGGAAGTGAATGAAGTGATAGGTTATTTTAAAATGCCTATTGTAATAAGAGTATATTATAGTGATGGAACTTTCGATGAACAAAAACCATGGGTAGAAGGGAGCCAAACAAATGTATCTTTTGCAAATACAAATGGGAAACAGGTAGCTTTTGTAATATTCGATGTGAATAATCAAATATTGAAACAAGTAACTTATAATAGAACTTTTGAAGAACTAAAAGCACAGCTAGAAATGGGGCCAAATATGATAGACCGTTACGAAGCTTTGGCTGCTATGAAAGATATAGCATTAGATAAAAAGAAAGATATATTGATGCAGACTATTAATAAAGAAAGTTTCCATGCCCTACGCAGTGAAGCATGGACACAACTGTTTGTAAGTACTACCATGCAAACCAGAGAGAATTATACAAAAGCATTGAGTGACCCAAGTATCGATGTTCGCAAAAGTATTATAACAAATACAGCAAATATCCCTGGTGGTTGTTTCGATTTATTTTTAAATCTGATTAGTGATTCATCATATAATATGCAAGAAAGTTTATTAGAAAAACTATATATATATTCTCCAAGAGATGTACAAAGTTGGTTGGTAAAATCAACCGATACAGGCACAGGAAATGGTATATTAATAAAACGACTAGAACTATTATATAGAAGTGGTGATAAATCGAAAATGCAAGCATTAATAAGTATGGCTTCATCACACTTCGAATTTCGCACACGCATCAATGCATTCAATGCACTTAAAGCAATCGATTTGTGCAATGAAGAAGTAGTAGGTCATTTGCTCAATGCCGCTTCATCATGGAATGGTCGTTTGGGCGGCCCAGCAAAAGAAGTACTTGATTATTTCGCTCAACAAAAAGCTTACAAAGTTATTATAGTTGATGTATATAAAAAGTTACTTGATGGTGAAAGGAAGGTTTTGAAGGATAAAGGAGTAAACTATTAGTAAACAGTAGTCAGTAAACAGCCCGCCGCGGCGGGTAGTAAACAGTAGTTAGTAATTAGTGCCATTTCGGCGTCAGCCACTGACCACTGACCACTGTTTACTGAGCACTGCCTATAGCCTTCCCACTTGCATACCATGAAGCCAATCCGCCAATAGCAACAGAAGTAAAAGCAACATATAAGAAATCGGGCAAACGCATTTCGACAGGATATACATTTATCACCATTGTTTCTGCATCGCCCAAGGTAATAAAACCATATTGTTGTTGCAGCCAGCATATAGCAAAACCTAAAACTAGTCCAGTAAAGCAACCCAAGCAAGCCACCATCATGCCGTGGCCAAAGAATATACTTCTAATAAAGCGTTTGCTTCCGCCCATATATTTAAGCGTTTCTATATGTCCACGCTTTTCCATAATAAGCATCACGAGCATGGCAATGAGATTAAAAGAACCTACCAATAATATAAACATCATAATAACATAGCTGAACATTTTTTCGCCATTCATTACTTTGTTTAATAACTGGTGTTGCTGCCTGCGATTTTGTATAATATAATTATTGCCCAATATTTTTTGTATATCAGCAATCGTCTGTTCATTGTTTGCAGAATTTAATGCAATTTCTAATTGTGTAAGTCGGCCTTCATTATTGAATAATTTATTTACAACAGCTAAAGGCAATACCATTGCTCGTCCATCAATTTCTTTTTGTATGGCAAACTCATGGGTAGGAAAAATTTCTTCTTGGTTTAGAGATTCCATATTCATATCCGAAGGGTCGCTGCCGGGTTGTGGAGCTATAATACGCATTGATTTATTATTGAATAAATTTACACCGCCCAGCAAGTATGATAATCCCCTGCCCATAATAGCAAACGATTTAAAATGCGTCCAATTGGTATCGCCTATAGTAATAGCTTGGGCAATATTTGAAGTCTTGAAAAAGTTATTATCAACTCCTTTTAGTTGGGCTACTGTTTGCCGCTCGCCATAACGAACCAATGCATTCTCTTCGAACACACAGGCAACTGCGGCTATATTGTTATATTGTTTTAATTGGGCAAGTTTTTCAGCAGGGATTTCAAATGATTTGCCTTTGGCGGGCAATACTTTCAGGTCGGGATCAAAAGTATTATATAAACCGTCTATCACATTCTCAAAACCATTGAATACTGATAATACCACCACCAATGCCGCGGTACTCACTGCAAAAGCAATCACACTAACAAAGCTGATTATATTAACTGCATTGCGGTTACGCTTCGAGAATAGATAGCGGCGAGATATGAATAGTGAGAGTTGCACGGGGCAAAGATAATAGGATTGAAATATGAATTACGGCATTTATGTACTCAGTACGGAATGCTAAATATATTTGTCATGTCAACGAAGGAGAAATCTGCTGTTTCCAATAGCAGTGCATTAAGTTCTGACCTTGCAGATCCCTCCTTCCTAGGGATGACAAAATGCACAAAAGTGTGCTTGTGTCCGATAGCTATCGGACTTGAGTAGATATATGCCCGACTGATGAATTAGGAATTAATTATCATCTTTTAATCCTTCGCCAACTATATAAGTGTATATGTCAATTCCAAGATTTAAATTTGACAATCGATTAATTAATTCAATATCGAAATTCATTCCAGCATTTCCTGATAATGGTTGATATTGGTGCACAGAAATATACGCATTAGCACTGAGTGAAAGAGATTTCACACCTTCAATATTTTGCCCTAGCTCTGTAATTAATAATAGTAACTGCTTATTTAAAGGCGGACATACATTTGTTATTGGCCCAAAATTGATTCTACTAAAACCATGTATATCATCTCCTCTTCTATCTTCTTTTGACCAACCACTTGTTGGTTTTAGAGTTAGTATTTGATAAAGTTCATTGTATGATAATTCGTGCGAAGTTGCAGTAAAATAAACTTTATTAGATGATGTAATCCAAACAAAATGAATAGAAACTGCGGTTGTTTTGTTAAACTAATAGTTAGAAAATATTTTTCGTCTTTGATTGGGATATATATATATACAAAACCTATTTCATCGGCATCAATAAAATGAACTTTGGGTAAACCGCCTTCAAATAAAACTTCATTTATTTCTAAGTATTGTTTAGTAATAGCTAGCGATGGATCGATAATTTCTTCCCTGGCCATATCTATATAGGTTTGATAATCCATCGTATTTTATATATTTTTTTCAGTTAAAGGCTACCCTCTATCTTCGAATACACCTTCCCTTTCCAGTACATAGGCCAATCCTTTCGCGGATTTTTATAATCGAAATTAAAACTAAATTCGGCTTTCATAATTCCTTCATCCCATAGTTTTCTATCAATGGTTATATAGCCATCTGTTGAATAAAAATTTGTACAACAACCACTGCGTATACTATTCAAATCAATAGATGCATAACAAGTATCATTTACTATATACAGCTCCAAACTACAATGCGTAGCAATACCGCACGTAGTAAAACAATATATACTATCTGCACTTTTGCGATGTACTTCCACATAATTTGTGCCTGCCCATTCATAGCACCAAGCTTCGCATTGCATAGAATACGGCAGATGTGAGGTGTCAAGTAATTGATAAGATTTTGAACTGTATTTTTTCTTAACCATACCTTCTTTGTCCATCATATCATAACAATCTTGCGGACAAAAACCTCCATCAGCACAACCTGCCTTTCCATCTTTTTTCAACTCCACTCCGAGGGGATAACTCCATTCATTCCTGAACGAAAAATTACCTGCGATGCTATCCACCCATTTGATGGCAATAGGTATTGGTGTTGTTCTAATAACTTTATTGGAATCTTGACTATATACATTTGAGGATAAAAGTAATAATATCCAAATCAGATAATTGCTTTTCAACTTTAATAACTGCATGGGCAAAGATAAGACAAGAATGTTTTCGTTTTTTTAAGCTAAACTGCTGAACTTTTCGTTTTAATAATATGGCTAAAATTATTTTAGAAGAAAAATTCCCTTCTCAGAGTGTTTCCGTTAAATTGTCTTTATTTACTTTTATTGAAGAGAATGTCCATCTATTGTATTCTCCTGCCGTCGACTTATATGGATATGGCAACGACGAACATGAAGCAAGGCATAGCTTCGAAGTTTCTCTCCAAGTTTATGTAATACCGACTCTCAATATATAATAGTCCAAAAGAAAGGTACTAATCCCGAATGCTTTCGGGATGTAGTTCGGCATTACCATTCTAAAAACTAAATCCGCCACAGGCTGAGAACTATTTTAGTTTAAGAATTGGTATTATAATAAGAAATGCTTTAAGAGTTTTAGGGTTGCACAAAAATAAGTTCTGAGAAATTTTAGCGGGCAAATATTTTCAAACTTTCCAAATGTTAAGAGTTAGCCTACGCCTTTATCGCCCACCGCAACTTGGCCGAACGAGCACGCGGATTGGTAAAACATTCTTCTTTTGAAGCTCGAATTGGATCTGGTGCAACGGAACTATATATACCCGCTCTAAATAAATATTGAAATGCTTTTTTTACTCTGCGGTCTTCTCCTGAATGGAATGAAAGTATAGCAACACGACCTCCTGGTTTTAATGATTCTGGTAGTTTGTGGAGGAATTCATCTAATACATCAAACTCATTATTCACTTCTATTCGCAATGCCTGAAAACAACGTTGACACGATTTCTTTATTTCATCCTTGTTAAGTTGTTGTTCGGGAATTGATTCCAAAGCTTCTGTAATTATATTTTTCAACTGCGTGGTGGTTGTTATTATAATACCCTTTGCAATATTAGTTATAATAGCGGTAGCAATAGGTTCGTAAAAAGGTTCATCTGCGTTTTCCACTAATATTTCAGCTAATCTATGTAGTGTAATAGTTTTTAATAATGCTGACGCCGATTTACCTCGATGCGGATTAAGTCTTAAATCTAAAGGGCCTTCTGTCTTAAATGAAAATCCTCTTTCTGGATTATCAATTTGCATCGATGAAACCCCCAAATCGGCCAATACAAAATCGAGCAAACCTGATTCAGAAACTATTTGATCAATCTCTGAAAAATTCATTTGTTTAATGACTGATACACCTTCGCCATAACCATAACTAGCCAAACGTTCTTTGGTGCGTGGCAATTCAAATGGGTCAACATCGGTAGCATATAATCTCCCACCAGGAAGCAAGCATTTCAATATTTCTAAACTATGACCCCCATAACCTAAAGTGGCATCGAGTCCAATTTGGCCGGGCACAATTTTAAGAATACCCATAATTTCTTCAACACAAATAGAACGATGCATACCTGCTGGTGTTCGCCCTTGCTCCAATACTTTTTTAATATCTTCAGCATAAAGTTCAGGTTGCTGTTCTTTATATTTTTCTTTGAATGTTTTGGGATGTGTGCCCTGATATCGTTCTCGTCGCTGATGTTTTGGTTCTTCGTCTTCCATATTTGTTTAACACGAAGGTAATTAAAAGCACCAAAGTTTTCCGATTAAAATATATTTGGGACAGATTTTTTATGGGTTTTGAGCTTCTTATACCGAAGCTCAATATATAATAGTCCAAAAAAAGAGGACTAATCCCCCCGCATCCCGATAATTATCGGGATTAAGCGAGGCTTTCGGGATGTAGTTAGGCATTATCATTCTAATACCGACACTCAATACATAATAGTGCAAAAGAAAGGGGCTAACCCCCCCGCATCCCGATAATTA
>JAWXAU010000188.1 GCA_034439655.1 Bacteroidota bacterium
GCATCCCGATAATTATCGGGATTAAGCGGGGCTTTCGGGATGTAGTTCGGCATTACCATTCTACAAACCAAATCCGCCACAGGCGGAGAACTATTATAGTTTAAGAATTGGTATAATAACTTTTCTCATTTGAGTATGCTTTGGAATTGTTTGGCTGCTCTAAAACGATTTTATCAACTCCGACCTTTCCAACATCAAACCGTAAACTTCTTTGAGTTTTTGAACCACAGAGTCGGCAATTACGGGTGTATTTATTTCATCGTGGTTGCGTACCAAAAAAGATGCTGCTTTGATACCTTTGGCTAACCATTCTTTAATGCGTGCAGCCCTTTCGTCTTTTCTTATATAATCTGCGAGCTGGAGGTTATATGTGCTAGTTCATCGGGGTTGCACGCGGCCAAATTCCATGGGTTAAATATATAATATTATTTAGTCTTCGATTCGACAGATTCTTCGTTGGAAGCCAACTCAGAATGACGGTGTAGGAAGAAAATTACGCTATTTGTTGTCTTATAATATTTAATGCACCACCTGCTTTGAACCACTCAATTTGTTGGTCGTTGTAGGTATGGTTTATCATAATGGTATCACAAGTTCCATCGGTGTGGTTTATGACTAAGCCTAAAGGTTTGCCTGAGGTGAAAGAAGTTAGACCAATGATATCGAAAGTATCGTATTCACGAATCTTATCATAATCGTTTTTATCGGCAAAAGTTAATGCAAGCATACCTTGTTTCTTCAAATTCGTTTCGTGGATACGGGCATAAGATTTCACTAAGATAGCACGCACACCAAGGTGGCGGGGCTCCATGGCGGCATGCTCACGGCTACTGCCTTCGCCGTAATTTTCATCACCTACCACGATGCTGCCGATATGGGCAGCTTTATAAGCACGTTGCACTGCTGGCACTTCGCCATATTCGCCTGTTAGTTGGTTCTTTACATTATTGGTTTTATCGTTGGCAAAGTTTACCGCACCAATCAACATATTATTGGAGATATTGTCTAGGTGGCCACGAAATTTAAGCCAAGGACCCGCCATACTTATATGGTCGGTGGTACATTTTCCTTTTACTTTAATTAATAATTTTAAACCCATTAAGTCGGTTCCTTCCCAAGCCGAAAAGGGCTCAAGCAACTGCAAACGGTCGCTGCTAGGAGATACTGCAATATTTACATTACTACCATCGGTTGCAGGGGCTACAAAGCCTGCATCTTCAACCGCAAAACCTTTAATAGGCATTTCGATGCCTTGGGGTTCTTGTAGTTTTATTTTTTCGCCAGCAGCGTTTGTTAGATAATCAGTAAGGGGGTTGAAAGTTAAATTACCTGCGATAGCGAGTGCAGTAACAATCTCGGGCGATGCCACAAAAGCGTGTGTATTGGGATTACCATCATTTCGTTTGGCGAAGTTTCTATTGAATGAAGTTATAATAGAATTCTTTTTATTGGGATCAGAAGTATGACGGGCCCATTGGCCAATACAAGGACCACAAGCATTGGCAAGCACAACACCGCCCATTTGTTCAAATGTATTCAAATATCCATCACGTTCAACAGTATATCTCACTAGTTCAGATCCTGGAGTAATTGTGAATTCGGAAACTGTCTTCAGTCCCGCATCAGTTGCTTGTTTGGCAATGGATGCCGCACGTGTTATGTCTTCATAAGACGAGTTGGTGCATGAACCAATCAATCCCACTTCTAGTTCGGCAGGCCAGTTGTTTTCTTTTACGGCAGCAGCAAATTTAGAAATAGGCCAGGCCAAATCAGGGGTGAAGGGGCCATTGATATGAGGCTCCAATTCAGAAAGGTTGATTTCGATTACTTCATCAAAATATTTCTCGGGAGATTCATATACTTCTTTATCGCCACGCAAATGTTCGGTAACAGTATCAGCAGCATCGGCAATAGCAGCACGACTCGTACCTCTGAGGTATTCGGCCATTTTATTATCATAACAGAACAAAGAAGTGGTTGCTCCTATCTCGGCACCCATATTACAAATGGTTCCTTTGCCTGTGCATGAAAGCGAATCAGCACCATCGCCGAAGTATTCTAATATGGCATTGGTTCCACCTTTTACGGTAAGTATACCTGCTACTTTTAATATTATATCTTTTGAAGAAGCCCAACCGCTTAGTTTGCCAGTTAGTTTTACGCCAATAAGTTTAGGCCATTTAAGTTCCCAAGGTAGGCCAGCCATTACGTCGCAGGCATCGGCTCCACCTACACCAATAGCAATCATACCAAGCCCTCCTGCATTAACGGTGTGAGAATCGGTACCTATCATTAACCCGCCAGGGAAAGCATAGTTTTCTAAAATCACTTGGTGTATTATACCTGCACCTGGTTTCCAAAATCCAATTCCATATTTATTGGAAACCGAAGCCAAGAAATCATATACTTCTTTGTTTTTATCATTGGCAGTATTCAAATCTTGAACCGCCCCATCTTTTGCTTGGATTAAATGATCGCAGTGTACGGTGCTGGGCACAGCTACTTTAGGACGACCTGCTTGCATAAACTGTAGCAAAGCCATTTGTGCCGTTGCATCTTGCATGGCTACCCTGTCGGGAGCAAAGTCTACATAGCTTACCAATCGTTCGTTAGCAGAATTTGCGTTGCCCTCGGTTAGATGGCTATATAATATTTTTTCGGTAAGTGTTAAGGGTTTTCCAATTACTGTGCGTGCGGCTGCCACACGGCCGCCAAGGCGGGCGTAGTGGGCTTTAATCATGTCTAAATCGTATGCCATTATCTTTTTTTTAATTTGCCGCGAAGTTAATGAATATAGGGAAAGATTACAAATGGTGGGTTTGAAGTATAACACTATCATAACTAAAAACCACCTCAGCACTATCACAATCATTTTTAGAAAATTTTGCATTATTTTTGCAGCATCAATAGGAAAACAAGATATTCTGTGTTAAAAGTATTGAGTCAGGGAATGCACTGTTATACCAATACCCATTATACAATAATCCGATTAAGTTTATCCTTTTCTTCCCCCGCCGCGGCGGGCTATCGGGATATATTTCTTCAAAAAATATTTCTGTAGCCTTGGCTATGCAAAGATTTTTTTCATCATCTAAGTAAAAAATTATTTCGTTTCTTTAGACCATTTTATAATGAGTTTCGGTATTATTTACATAGAGTGCACCAAACCGCAAATCTTGTAATTATATAACTTTTAGCAAGAAATATATAATGCCCTCGGCAACAAAGCAAGCGAAATTTGTATTGTAATAATTAAGTTACTATATAAAGACAAAAATGAAAGCGCTGCACATTATATTCTTTAGTTTTTTGTTTGCGATAGCATTTAATGGATGTAAAAAGCAAAATATTGCCTCAACGTACACATACAATGTTAGAATGACTGATGCTCCAGGGCCTTATAATGCAGTATATATTGATCTGCAAGGTGCGGAAGTAATAGGGAGTGACGGAAAGGCGGAAAAGCTAAATGTACAAAGCGGCATCTATAACTTACTTACCCTTTCGAACGGAAAGGATACATTAATAGCAGCGGGAGAGCTGCAAACCGCTACTGTAGAATATATAAAACTTATACTTGGGTCAAACAATATGTTAGTGGTAGGAGGGGTAAGTTATCCGTTAAACAGTCCTAGTTCTGAGCAAGCGGGATTGAAGATAAGGGCAAATCAAACTATGGTGGAGGGCATAGCGAATATCGTACTCCTTGATTTTGATGCAAACAAATCCATTGTACAAGAAGGTAATGGAAGCTACACTTTAAAACCAGTTATACGAGCGATTGACCTAGTTGCTAGCGGTGTAGTTAAGGGTACTATTTCACCTGCGGGAGTTTTAGCCACTGTAACAGCTATATCAACAGAAGGCCTGTCATACTCATCCAATTTTAATTCATCGGGAGCATATATGCTCAATGGTTTGCCCGCTGGAATGTATACCGTTACCATTACGCCTGCTAGTCCTTTTAAAGCTGTTACACAAAGCAATGTTGAGGTGAAGGTGGGTTATACCACAAATATATATTTTACCTTATAGTATTTTTTCTTAGTAGTTTTATACTACTTGCCAAAGGCACTACATACCTACTTTGAAAAAAGAGAAATTGCCAATGTGTTCTCCATATTTTTGCTAATAGTAGTAGTTGTTAGAAGTTTGTTTGTTTGTATAATCAGTAGTTTTGATTATATTAAAATTGAACAGTGTCGTGTAGCGGGATAGCTGCTGCGATAGTTTGATGCTTGGATAATATTTCCGCCATATATATAGGTGCCTATGCTTTATATTTTTTTGTGGACATGGCAGTTTACTCAATATGGGGATATTAAACTGAGAGCGTTTCTATGAATCGGGGCTATGGGAACATATATACTGATTCTTAAACTATAATAGTTCTCCGGCTGTGGCGGATTAGTTTTTAGAATGTTATTAGCAATCAACAAAACATCCGTCCCTTTTTTTGGACTATTATATATTAGACCTCTTTCATAATTCAAATAAGAAAAGCCAAATTATAACGGACACTTTATTTTATTGTAGTATCGCTCGCCGCGAAC
>JAWXAU010000189.1 GCA_034439655.1 Bacteroidota bacterium
AGTGAATATGGTAAGAAATATTATAAGCAATATAATGCTAATGGCTTCCCAACTTTTTTAATATTAGATGGCAAAGGTATGCAATTAGAGAAAAGGGCTGGCAGTATGACAAAAGAAGAATTTATAAATTGGATAAAAAAATATTACAAATAAAAAGTTTGAAGAAAAATTAAAAGCACTTTAATATAATGAAAAAGATCACTTGCTTAAATCTTTTTTTCAATTTGATAGTTATAAGTAATTGTACAGGACAGGGTGCATAATTGGAAAGATATACATCAACAAACGAGATTTCAAAATGTAATGAGAAATGGAAAATAAAAATTTAGTTATCAATAACAGAATAATTGGAAAAGACCTTGTAAGGTATTTTATCCTTCTTTATTGGATATTATTTTGGTTATTAAACGTCATTGACAAAATAATTGGAGGTGCACATTTCTTATTTGTGGGCAAGGACAGGTTCGCACAAGTTGAAAGATTTTTTGACTCACTAGGACTTGGCAATCCAATTATTGCAAATGTGGCATTGATAATTACTGCGGGTTTAGAAATTTTTGCTCTTGTGTTTTTTTCTGGTGCATTGTATCATTTCATAAAGAAAAATATTGACTCTGCTCGTTCGTGGTTTTTTATAGGGATTGTTTTAACACTAACCACATTTACTTACTTTTCACTTGGCGATCAGGTTTTTGGCGACCACTTTGAACTTTTGGAGCATGGCTTATTTTGGTTTATTACGCTGCTATCTTGGATTATATTTATCCGCATAGACAAAATTCAAATTTTTGACAACTTTTCAATTGGGAAAAAACAGTTTTTTGTTTCAGCAGTTTTTACAATTGTAATAACTGCTACTACTACTTTTGCAATTTTTTGGCATAATCATTCTTCATTTATAGAAAGAACCCAAGCAGTAGATGCAATTAAAATAACCGAAAACAAATACAAAATTAAATTTCCATTTCTTGCTGGTAGCAAAGCATTTGAAAATTCTATTGCAAAATTTAAAGAGGACAACCCATCGTTAAGCATAAATTATATTTACACAGCACCAACTCCATTGAGATTAGCAGAGTCAGATGGACTTATTATCTACATTCAAACAGATAGCATAAAATGAAAGAGAAAAAATTAATACAATACTTTATCCTAATCTATTGGACATTTTTTGGGGCTTTAACTGTAATAGACAAAATCATTCCTGACGTCTATCCATATTGGGTGGGAGCAGATTTTTATACACTCTTTATAAAATTCTTTGCTTCATTAGGACTTACAGACCCAATATTTGCGACAATAGCATTAGCAGGAATTTCTACCTTAGAAATAGTGGCATTTGTTTGCTATTTATTTTCTTTATTCAACCTATATAAAGGCAAGGATAAAATTTCGGAACAATGGTTTTATAGAGGAGTTTCATTCTCTGTTTTATTATTCAGTTTATTTTCAATAGGCGACCAAGTTTTTGGAGATAGATTTAATTTGCTTGAACACGGCATATTTTGGATAATATTGGTAGTTTCTTGGGTAGTATATAAATATAATTCACTAATCGAAGAAAGATTAATAAAATTTTCGTTTACCAAAGACATTAAAATAGGAGTATTGGTAGGAACATTATTAACTATTATAACTTCCTATTCTATTCTGGACTTTTCAAAAAGTACTTCTTCAAACAAAACACTACCTGTGCGAGGCGAAGAAGTCGTTCAGGGCGTTTATAAGTTTGACTTTCCATTTTTAGGTGACAAGTTCGTTTGGGAAAATACGATTAAAGCATTTGAGGACAAACACCCAGAATTGAAAATTACTTATGTTTATACTGGACCTGACGAATTAAACTCTAAAAAGAAGACACATATGTTGCTCTACATATTTACAGAACAAAATGATTTAAAAAACTGATTATGTATGAAAGTTTGTGCTATAAATAGCCACCTTCGCCAAGCCCAAAGCGTCATTTAAAAAGTTACCGCTAATTAATCCAAATAGCACAAAGGACATTAATTATATAATAGAAAATGAGAAATATTAAAATTAAATTTTCACTTGCAACTTGTTTCACTTTATTGGTACAATTTGCCAATGCACAAGGGTGCAGCGATGCAGGTTTTTGTACTTTAAACAGTTTTAAACCAAACTCGTTAGACAGTATTGACAAAATGAAAAACCAGTTTAAAATTGGTGTATCATTCGGCAAGGCAGACTATGCTATTTCCACTTTTGGCAATTATCTTGAATATAATAGAATATTGAACAATAAGTTTTCAATTGATGTAAAGTTAACCTCATTATTGCAACAAGGTAATAATGTTTTGGCATTGGGACTTTCAGATATTTATTTGAATGCAAATTATAAAATAGCAGGAAGAACAAGACTTACATTTGGAACAAAAATACCACTAACAAATGGAAATCAAATGAAAGCCAATCTCTCATTACCAATGGACTATCAATCTAGTTTAGGTACTTATGACTTGACTTGTGGCATTGGGTATGAAATCAAAAACATACAATTAGTTGCGGCACTTCAACAACCTTTGACACAAAATAGTAATGGATTTATAGCAGAAAGTTATCCAGTGAATTCAGCATTGAGAGCATTTCAATCTACTAATAAATTTAAGCGAAGTGGTGATGTTTTGTTCAGAGTTTCTTATCCAATAATGCTTGGTAAAAAAATGAAGTTAACACCAAGTTTGTTATCTATATATCATTTATCAACCGACAAATTCACTGATGCTTTAGGCATAGTAAATGATATAAAAGGTTCTGAAGGATTAACCTTAAATGGAAATGTATATTTCGATTATGATATAAATAAAAGTAATCTATTACAACTTAATTTAGGAGTGCCTTTTGTGGTGAGAGACACGAGACCAGATGGCTTGACAAGAAGTTTTATTGTGAATTTGGAATATAGAATAAAATTTTAACTAGCGTTAAAAGCAAACAAAAGTTGCATTTGGCACTTGAATCATACTATCAACTAAACAAGGAATCAACAAACTCATGCTTATTGAATATTTGCAGGTCGTTCATCCCTTCGCCCACGCCTATATATTTTACAGGAATTTTTAATTCATTCGAGATACCGATCACCACACCTCCTTTTGCTGTGCCATCAAGTTTGGTTAATGCCAATGTGTTTATATCAGTTGCTGCCATAAAATGTCGGGCCTGCTCAAATGCATTCTGCCCTGTTGAGGCATCCAGTACCAATAATATTTCATGAGGTGCATCAGGAATTACTTTTTGCATTACACGTTTTATTTTGCTTAACTCGGCCATCAGATTTACTTTATTGTGCAGCCTACCTGCTGTATCAATTATTGCGACATCAGCATCCATTTCCACTGCTTTTTTCACTGTATCAAATGCAACCGCACTTGGGTCAATATTCATACCCAATGCCACCACGGGAACATCAACTCGTTGTCCCCATATTTTGAGTTGATCAACCGCTGCTGCTCTAAAAGTATCTGCAGCACCCAGTACCACTTTTTTGCCTGCTTGTTTAAATTGGTGAGCAAGTTTTCCTATTGTAGTGGTTTTACCTACACCATTTACACCCACTACCATAATAACATAAGGTTTGGGCACGCCCACTAAGTCGAAATCTATTTTTGCAGTAGGTGCATTTTCATCGAGGAGAAGGCTTATTTCGTTTCTTAATAATTTGTTTAATTCTGTTTCACCAAAGTATTTTTCTTCGGAGGCACGTTTCTCTATGCGTTCTATAATTTCTAGTGTGGTTTTAACGCCCACATCGCTGCTAATAAGTATCTCTTCAAGCTCATCCAAAAACTCTGCATCAACTTTGCTTTTGCCCAGTAGGGCTTTGCTAATGCGTCCAAACAAATTCGTCTTGGTTTTTTCCAAGCCTTTGTTTAGCTGCTCCTTTTTTTCCTTATATAAAAAATCAAAAAATCCCATTTTTTTTAATTGATTCCCGATAGCCCCGCCGCCGCCGGATTGATGTTTAGTTTAGTAAAGCAATTTAACTGTTAACCGTAAACTGTTTACGGCCAACTTGTTTAAACAAAAAAGCCACCCGTACATTGCACAGATAGCTTTAAATTTTTTAGACAACGAATACTAATTAAAGTATTGTTTGATATTATCGTTGGGTACCATTTCTTCCTTAAAAGTGTAGGCACCAGTTTTGGGAGACCTTACAGCTCTAATGATTTTAGCGTATTCTTTACCAGCTCCTGTTTTTAGTGTAGCAACAACTTTCTTAGCCATAGTAGTATAATATTATTATTTAATTTCTTTGTGAACGGTTACTTTTCTAAGCACCCGGTTATATTTTTTTATTTCCAGCCTTTCGGTGGTATTCTTTTTATTTTTGGTGGTGATGTAGCGGCTAGTGCCAGGAACACCCGAGGTTTTATGCTCGGTGCATTCTAATATCACTTGTATACGGTTTCCTTTTTTTGCCATGATACTTGTAGAAGGTTAAATTTTTCCGACTTTAATTAGATTGTTCAGGCAAGCATTGATGCCTTTTTTGTTGATGGTACGCATAGCTGATGTAGATACCTTTAGAGTAATCCATGCATTTTCTTCGGGTATGAAGAATTTTTTGGTATGCAAATTCGGGTAGAACCTACGCTTGGTTTTCTTGTTGGAAAACGAAACGTTGTTACCTTTCATTGCTTTCTTACCGGTTAAATCGCAAACTTTCATTGATGTAAAAAATTGGAGTGCAAAAGTAAGACTTATTTTCTAAAGAACAAACATCTTGTAAAAAATATCTTTTTACCTACCTGAGTTTGTAGAGCTGAACGTCTGAGCACCAATAAGTTCATCGTAATTATAAATCAAATTTTTATAGTAAAAATAAACGGTATAGTTATTTTCGCTTTCCATGTGGTTGCCTTCTATCAATGTTTCGTCAGCTACTGTTGTTACTGGATCTTGGGCCACATACATATAATTATATACACCTTGTTTCAGCTTGGCTTTACATTCATAACGAAACAGGTTTTTATTGTAGTGCATCTTAAACTCTGGTTTCATTTGCCAGTCCGTTAGCTCACCATATATATATATATCCTGTTTGTATGGGTCCACACTGCTTAGGGCAAAATGCACCACCGAATAATCGGGATCATTGGCCACACCTTCATTATTGGCTATAGAGCGACGGCCATTAAAATCTATCATATATAAATATTGCAGTGCTGCACGGCTTTCATCCACATTGAGCAGACAATGATATACCGTATCGAAATATTTACGAGCCACATTTTGGCTATAAGCCCTCAAAGTTCTGATATCGAACATGCGGAACTCACTGCCCCCATTAAATAGATTTATATCTTCAAAATTATAATCGAGCTTGTTGCCACTAATAAAACGAGGCTTCATTTCACTGATGGCGTTATCCCAACGGTTGTTTTGGGTAATTACCATTTTTGCATCGGCATAAGGGTTGGGCATATTATAACCCAAGTTGTCAACCAATACATCTATTTCCTGTTTGCTGTTTCTGTATTTTACATCGGTAGCTGGTTTTATAGTGGCTGTATAACTCACTTTTTGATTGCATACCATAAACCTTCGGGTAATGGAGGGAACATCGGCATTATCATTTCTTGATACCTTTAATATATAGTTACCCGCCCACAGAAATTTAAAATTGTTACTGGGAAAGTCAAAAGTATAATGCACATATTTTTGAAAAGTGTTTTGCGAAAATTTCCAGTTGTCTACATTGGTATATTGCAACCCTTGTGCATAGGCATTGAAATCATAATTAGTGTAAGGATTCCAGTTTGCATCGCAAAAAATAAAGGAATACTGATAATATACATTGTTCATTCCCAATTGATCAAAATCCATCCGAAGCACATCTTCACTGTTCAAATTGATAATGGTGAGCGGATCGCCACTGGGTTGTTTTAACTCAACCGTTTTGATAGAACTATCATAAATATAGTTTTCGCAACGGAGGCTAATTTGTGCATAGCTGCTTTTTGATATACCAAGCAGTATAGACAGCATAAAAAAAAGTTGTCCTATATATAATAGGTGTCGAATGGGTTTGTTTTTGCTCATCATACTAGCATTTAATTTTCTTGAAGCAACATCATCTGCTCAAATAACATTTCAAAGTTAAGGTTTAGCTGCTTTATGGTTATCGACAATTTTTTATGCTTTTCGGTTGCTTCGTATAGTTTTGTAGAATCGCTGGCTATATCTGGATTATTATAGCTTGCTTCTATTTGTTTTAATTGCTCCTTTTGCTCTTCAATTTCCTTCTCCAGTTTGTCCATGTCTTTTTGCATTTGTATCAGTTTGTTTTTTGATACCTGCTTTTTGTCTGAATCATTTTTGTCGATACTTTTTTCTTCCTTAGGCAATTGTTTTGCCATACTTGGTGGAGGCACCACACGTTTATTATACCATTCTTCAAATTCATCGTATCCACCTGGGTATTCCTTGATTTCTTGATTTTCGATAAACCAAATTTTATCGGCTATCATACTAATAAAATGCCTATCGTGACTTACTAATAATATGGAACCTTCGTACTCAATTAGTGCTTTGGCCAATATATTTACACTTTGCATATCTAAGTGATTGGTGGGCTCGTCCAATAATAAAAAGTTGGAACGACTTACTACAGTTTTTGCCAAAGCGACCCTGCTTTTTTCTCCACCCGATAGTACTTTTATTTTTTTAAATACATCTTCACCGGTAAATAAAAAGGATCCCAATATGGTACGAGCATCTTGTTCTTTAACCCAAGGTGCAAAATATTGAAGCTCGTCCACTATAGTTTTGGTATTGTCCAAAGACTCACTTTGCTGTTGCGAGAAATATGACATGTGTACATTATGTCCCAAGGTGATTTTTCCTTCGGCGGGCAATAATCCGTCTACAATTTTTAAAAGCGTAGATTTACCCAAACCATTCGCACCAATTAAAGCAACCTTATCGCCACGAACTATTTGCCCTTCGGCATTATTAAATACATTAAGATTGCCAAAATTTTTATGTAGTTTTTCAATTTCTAAAGTTACTTTTCCACCCGCATGGTCCATTCCAAAACGGATACCTACCGATGCGGTATCGCCTTCGGGTGCTTCAATTTTATCAAGTCTGTCCAGCATTTTCACACGGCTTTGTACCGCTACCGATTTACTGGCTTTGGCACGAAAACGATTGATGAATTTTTCCTGATCTTTTATATATTGTTGTTGATTGCTGAATTGTCGTTGTTGTAATAACATACGTTCTTCTTTCTGATCGATATAATCATCGAAATTCCCTTCAAATATATTAAACTTAAGATTGCTTATCTCCACAATTCTATTACACAAACGATTCAAAAAATATCTATCGTGACTCACTACAATTACAGAGCCTGCATAAGTTCTTAAATAATTTTCGAGCCATTGTATAGAAGGTAAATCCAAATGGTTGGTAGGCTCATCGAGCATCAACAAATCGGGTTTGGTTAATAGCATTTGAGCGAGCAAAGCCCTCATACGCCAACCACCCGAGAATTGTTGCAAGGGTTTATCAAGCTGCTCTGTTTTAAAACCCAATCCTTCCAAAACTTCTGCTGCCCGATTATGAATGGTATATCCATCATGCATTTCATATTGATGTTGCAAATCGCCGAGTCGCTCCATCAATTTATCATTATAATCGGTTTCCATTTTGGCCGTTATTATATGCATTTGCTTTTCTATTTCTAATAGTTCTTCAAATGCCTGCATGGTAACTTCCAAAACCGAGCCTTCTAAATTTTTGTCTAAAAAATCTTGGGTAAGGAATCCAATTTTAATTCCTCCTTGTTTTTGAATGCTGCCACCAGATATGGAATATTCTCCCATCAATACACGAAGCAATGTAGATTTGCCTGTTCCGTTTTTACCAATAAGGCCTATGCGTTCGCCTGGTTTTATTTGCCACGAGGCTTCTTTATATAAGTACCTGCCTCCAAATTCGAAATTAATGTCTTGTAAATCTATCACTGTTTATATGCTTTTAATCTGTTATCTTTTAATGGTATGAGTAGTAAAAATCCGAGTATGAAAAATATCATCACGGCGAACAAAGAATTCTGCATACCGTCAGAATGTTGTTCGATAAATGCGAATAAGAAAAGTCCAATCACCATGGCAATTTTTTCTGTAATATCATAGAAACTAAAAAACGAAGCGGTATCATGGGTGCCTTCAGGAATAAGTTTGCTATAGGTTGCACGGCTCAAGCTTTGTATGCCACCCATCACCAATCCTACAAAAAATGCAATCATATAAAAACCGCTCTCCGATTCATATTCGGCCACAAACCAAGCAGAAACACAAACGCCACACCATATTATTATAGCAATAGAAAGTGAGAGTTTATTTCCGAACATTTTGGATATATAGGAGAATAAAAAACTACCAGCGATGGCAACAAATTGTATAGTAAGAACTGTAGGGATAAGTTTTGTATCTGGTAATTTAAGCAATTTCGCTCCGAAGTATACCGCAACTTGCATCACGGTTTGCACCCCCATATTATAGAAGAAGAAAGAGCTCAAAAATATTTTCATGCTTTTGCTGGCCATGGCATTCTTATATACATCATGCAATTTATGGAACCCTTTAAATATGGATGCTCTTATACGCGGTCCAATTTTTTGTTCGGGTACATTATAAAATAATATTTGTGCAAATGATACCCACCAAACTGCAACGGCCAAGAAACAAATACGGGGAGCAAATGAATTCGGGTATCCAATGTTTTTCATGATGGTGATAAAAACAAGACATAATATCAATAATATACTACTTCCCAAATATCCCAGTGAGAAACCTCTTGCCGAAATTTTATCCATATCGTCGTGCGAGGCTATATCGGGTAAAAACGAATTATAGAAAACTAAGCCACCCCAGAAACCAATACTTGCCATTACCATACAAAATATACCCCAACCTAGCATTGCAGGTTGTTCGCCACTAATTCCAGGCACTAAAAAATATAATCCGGCACAAGCAGTTGCACCCAAGTAACAAAAGAATTTGAGGAAGGATTTTTTATTGCCACGGGTATCGGCTATGGATGAAAGAATAGGAGAGAGGAAGCATACAATTAAAAAAGAAAACGAAAGTGCATACATGCTTAATACGGTATTTTTAAATTCCATTCCCAAAAACATTACCGTATCTTTTATAATATTTTTGTCAGCATCTTTTACTGAGGTGATGGACTCATAATATATAGGATAGATTGCCGAGCAGATAACGAGATTATATACCGAATTAGCCCAATCGTACATGCACCAACTGTTCACGATTTTCTTGCTGAGGGTAATTTTAGACATATATATAGTATAATTTTAAGTGAAGGTTTAAAAAATATTCAAAACTATTTCAGGCATTTTTATACATATTAATAGTTGCTGTTAAACCAAGTTATTTCGTAAGGGTTTGATTATTAACTAAGTAAGAAATAGCAAGCTACTATAATATTGCAAAATTAAGCTATTATTCCAAAGCCAAATTATAAAGCGTATTAAAAAACATAGAATTAGTGCTTGCAATCACCATAATAATCGAGTACTTTCGCAAACGAATTAAGGAAATAAAAATAATGGTGAGCAGTTACATAATAGTTTTATATAAACAATGATGTAAGCCTTACAGAGATTGATAATCAGCGACTAAATTTTTACTAACTGATAATCAGATTTGTCTAAAACCAATTGTAAAAAAAAAACGCTGAAAGCCCATCCTGTTATCTTTCTCCAAAAGTCAATAGAAATAAAATTTTTTTTTAAACATAATTAAACACAACTTGCGGACTTATTAATATGATAGCCCACGACACCCCAACAACCTGCGAATCTGCTTGGCACGAATGTTCCAAAATAATCAGTGATAATATCCCTGAGCAGAGCTTCAAAACATGGTTCCACCCCATAAAGCCTTTGAAGTTAGAAAATAAAGTATTAACAATTCAAGTACCCAGCCAGTTCTTTTATGAATGGTTGGAAGAACATTATGTTGACTTGCTTCGCAAAACTATGAAAACAGTTTTAGGGCCAGGCTCACGATTAGAATATAATATTATAGTAGAAAATAGTAAAGGCAGTAGCTCACCTTATACCGTGAACATGCCTACCAACAATGTGGGAAAGAACGACAATATAGGTGTTACCATGCCATTAAATATTGGCAACAATATAAAAAACCCTTTTATAATACCCGGTCTTCGTAAAGTAAATATCGACTCTAACTTAAATTCAAATTATACATTCGAAAATTTTATTGAAGGCGATTGCAACCGTTTGGCACGCTCTGCAGGTTATGCAGTTGCAACCAAACCTGGTGGTACTGCATTTAATCCATTGATGATATTTGGTGGAGTAGGGTTGGGCAAAACACATTTGGTACAAGCCATAGGCAACCAAATAAAAGTGAACAACAAAAACAAAGTAGTATTATATGTATCTGCCGAAAAATTCTTGAATCAATTCGTCGACTCAGTAAAAAATACAACCACCAATGATTTTGTAAATTTCTATAATTATGTGGATGTATTAATTATGGATGATGTACAATTTTTTAGTGGACGAGGCAAAACACAAGAAATATTTTTTCAGATATTTAACCAATTGCACCAAACTGGGAAACAAATTATATTAACCAGCGATCGTGCTCCCAAAGATTTGAAAGATATAGAAGAGCGGTTGCTAACCCGCTTCAAATGGGGCCTCTCAGCCGACTTAGGTACTCCCGATTTCGATACACGTATTGCTATACTCGAGCAAAAAATGTATAATGAAGGTGTAACTATGCCGAATGAGGTAGTAGAATATGTAGCACATAATATCAATACCAATATTCGTGAATTGGAAGGAGCCATGATATCATTATTGGCTCAAAGCAGCATGAATCGCAAAGAAATTGATTTGGATTTGGCCAAGCAAATGATGAAGAATTTTGTAAAGAATTCTACCAAAGAAATTTCAATCGACTTTATACAAAAATTGGTTTGCGATTATTTTACCATTCCCGTTGAACATGTGAAATCGAAAACTCGTAAACGCGAAGTGGTACAAGCCCGTCAAATTTCTATGTACTTCGCCAAAGATTTAACCAAAGCATCTCTCAAAAATATTGGTTCCTATTTCGGAAATCGTGACCACAGTACTGTTATCCATGCTTGCCAAACAGTGAACGACCTCATGGAAACCGACAAACGCTTCCGTGCCGATGTGGAAGAACTCTCAAAAAGAATTAAGATCAGTACCTTATAATATATTAATATTTAGTAAAAGATTCCCCGCTATTTAAAAAATAGTGGGGATTTTTTTTACGCAATAAGGTAATAATTGTATTACCAATCATTACCAGCAACTGTACCGATAGCTATTCGGCTTTGCTATTAAATAATATGCTCCCTATTCGTATCATATTACTGCCACAAGCAACGGCAAGTTTATAATCACTGCTCATGCCCATGGAGAGGTGCTTGAAATCAGGATCGTTTGGGAAATATTCGGCTTGCACTTTATTATATAAATCTTTTAGAAAAGTAAACTCCGATTTTATTTTTTCTTGGTTGTGCGTATTCGTGGCCATGCCCATTAGGCCCGCTATTTGGATATGTTTATATTGACTTAAATTATCCAATATATTATATAGTTCTTGCTCGTCGAGGCCGAATTTTGTTTCTTCATCAGCTATATACATTTGGAGCAGACAAGGGACTACACGATTTATTTTGGCAGCTTCTTTATCGATGGCTTGTAATAATTTTTCGCTATCCACCGAATGAATTAAAGAAACAAAATTTATAATATATTTTATTTTATTGCTTTGCAAGTGTCCGATTAAATGCCATTGTATATCATTGGGCAATAAATCTTTTTTTGCAATTAATTCTTGTACCCAGTTCTCGCCAAATACACGCTGACCTGCATTGTAGGCTTGTATAATAGTTTCAGGGGGGTAGGTTTTGCTTACTGCAACTAAAGTACAATTCTCGCCAATTTGAGCTTTGATGTTTTGAATATTTTGTGCGATGCTGTCCAATGAAAGTAAGATATATAATATTAAACAGCGTGATTCAATTTACTCTTCTTTCTGCTATACAAAAAGTATATCACCAAACCAATTACGAGCCAAATACTAAAGTTCCTCCAATTGAGATAACCCAACTCGCTCATCAAATAAAAATTACTCAATAGCCCAAAAACTGGGATGAAGCTGTAGTTTTTAATATATGCACGAATGGTGATAAAAATACTGAGAATGATAAATAGGAGCAAGGGTATTTTTTCGGCGAAGGGTTGCTTGGGATTGTTAAAGAAGTTGAAAAATTCTGCCACACCTTCAATATTAAATATGATAACGAGGGTAATTACAATTGCCCAACAAAATGGCAATATATATTTACTATTATAATACGGAATTTTATAATGAATATTTTCTGGTTGTTCTTCTTTGGTTTCGTGGTTGAGTATGATAATACCACCGCATACCAATACAAAGGCAAACATGGTCCCGATACTGGTGAGGTCGGTCATTTCGGTAAGTGTAAAGAAGAGTGCTGGCACAGCAACCACAATACCTGTAATGATGGTAGCAAAGGAAGGTGTTCTGTATTTTTTATGAATTTTGCTAAACTTCTTGGGCAATAATCCATCACGACTCATGCTCATCCATATACGCGGTTGGCCCATTTGAAAAACCAGTAATACACTGGTCATGGCTATTACCGCACCAATTGATATAATTAAACTGAATTCATTCAAATTTAATTTATCGAATACATAAGCCAAGGGATCATCTACGCCTAGTTCTTTATAACTAACCATACCAGTGAGTACCAGCGAAATTAAAACATATAATACGGTACAAATGGCCAATGACCAAAACATGGAACGGGGCAAGTCCCGCTGTGGGTTTTCGCATTCCTCGGCAGTGGTGGAGATGGCATCAAAACCTATATAAGCAAAGAACACACCCGATACTCCTTTCATCATTCCGCTAAGCCCCGTGGGGAAGAAATCGTTATAATACGTTACATCCACAAATGCAGCACCTACACTTATTACAAATATGATAATAACCAATTTGAGTAATACCATCATATTGCCTACCCGCTTGCTCTCTTTCATGCCACGATATACAAGTGCCGTAATTAATACAACAATACTAAATGCGGGGATATCCAATATACACCTAGTGCCAAAAAATGTGGGGGCTTGCATCCATCCTTGATAACCTTCATAATACTTGGGCATGTATTTGCCAAGTTCGCACGAACATATATTATTGGTTTTTATATAATCGATAGCTTTTATATAATTGTCGTGGGCGGTAGAATAATCGCAGGTCATCCATTCAGGTATGTGGAAATATTGTTGTCCATTAATATGTATACCATCCATGAGTGAGGTGAAATATCCAGACCAAGAAATAGCGACAGCTATATTTCCCACTGCATATTCCATGATTAATCCCCAGCCGATAATCCAGGCAAACAATTCTCCGAAGCTGGCATAGGCATAAGTGTATGCACTGCCAGAAATAGGGATACGACTGGCAAATTCTGCGTAACACATGGCAGAGAATGCACAGGCAATGGCAGTAATAACAAACAATAAAGAAACCCCCGGGCCACCTGCTGCTGCTGCATTTCCAATGGTTGAAAATATACCTGCACCTATAATTGCTGCAATGCCAAATGCGGTAAGGTCACGAAGTTTTAAGTTTTTGTGCAGGGTATGTTCAGCACCTTCCTCGTTGCGACTTTGCTTTAATATAGCATTGAGCGATTTTTTGCGGAAGAGTGATTTCATTTTGATTATACTTTCTGTTTTTTATCTTCGGCATGATGCTCGCCGCGGCTAACAGATGACGTTGAGTTTGCAATGACTTTATATTATTATTTAATTTTTTTAGTTTGAGAATGCCAAATTTCAGAATTGCCTGCTGTATTAACACTTCTATGAACAAAAGCCAAAACTTTACAATTATTTATATTCCAACTTTTATTAAGATGAACGGCTATTTGTTTGCGATAAACTCTGCCACTTATCCAATTTGTTTTAAGATAGGTTCCATATTGCGAAGTCACAAAGATTCTAGCCAAATTATCATGAACATAAAATGTATCTATATCTCCATTATTATCTTGCGGATTAACAATACTGTCTTCCAAAATGATTAATGTTAAATAAACAGAGTCAGATAGAGGTTGCGTGGCTGTTATATAACATGTTAATTTTAAAGAATCATTATTGGCAATTAATACATTGTCAATATCAATATTTAAAGGTGAAGTTTGATTGTTTATCAGTTGAGCATCGAGCGTTGAACTCCAATCGTTCACACTATTGGTTATTAATAGATTTTTAGTTTTATTCAAAACTCTATCTAGTCCTATTGAGGGTAAATTTTTGTTTGTCCCGAATATTGACAATAAATCAGCAGCTTCTCTTAACTGAAAATCCTGAAAACCTGCAATTGTATTATATGGTCTTGTTAAAGCGTTTCCGAGCGGATGCATGGATAATATATTCATTCTTCCATTGTGAGAAGCAGCTAATCCTACAGCAGCAACATGTGCATCAGGGCAGTTTGCACATCGAACTCCAGTATAGTCTTCTAATAATGAATTTCTATATTGTGCTGCGGGAACATTATTAGTTATATAAGTAGAATCTGATCCAGAATATAAATTAAAAAAAACCAATGGTGGCTCTTCTTTGCATGATGATAAAATAGAAACTAATAAAAATATATATAATGTTATTGGATTTATAGTTTTTGTTCTTTTAATTTTAAGGAGCGTTGCTTTTTTCATCATCATATTTATTAAAAATTAGTCGACATGGTAAATTTTACGCCACTGAAGGCAGGCTCAACACGACAAACACCACCTGTGCAGTTCATGCCGGCAACTTGTTTTACATAGGCCAATGTAAATCGTGTAGCATGGTGGGTATATGCACCAAAAAATGTATAATAATGTGCTTTTCCTGGCGGAATAAGAGAGGATGGGGCTCTCCAAGGTTTTATATTATACATATCACCCACGGCTAAACTAAAATGGGGTGCCATGGTCCATTCGGCCAGTATATTTATAAAGCTACCCAAGTCTTGTTTGGTGCTTAGGTATTGTGACTCCAAACGTATTGCATGTTGTTTGTTTTTAATTTTGAATTTATACAATGCCTCACCAAAAGGGGTGGTGGCATGCACATAGGGAAAATCAGTACCTTTTATTTCGTAACGCTGTTGGTTGTAACCTATATTTTGTATACCCAACATCAATTTAAATTTCTTGCTAAACTCATGTGATGCCTCCAAATATAATTCGTGAAACAAATCACTGTTATCAAGTTTTATTACTTTGGATGCATTGACGTTTATAATAGTTTTTAATTTGTTTTTACGTTTTATACTTACTGTAAAATCAGCTTGGAAATCTCTTTCACCCAATTCCTGCACCACGGCATTATATCTAGCTAGCAAACGATAAGTGTTTTGGCGTGTCACTGATGTGAGGTAATTCATCTGACCAAAAAGATTTTGTTCCAATGGTGAGGTACGTGCTGGGAAGCTATCAATTTGTTTATACTGTGCATTAAATCCTAAACCAATTAACGCACCTTTCTTTGTTTTAATAGTTTTGGTATATGATAAGGAACCAAATAGTACTTTGCCCTTCCTATAAACTAATGGAAATGGAGAATTAATAAAATCTTTAACGGCCTCATGTGTTTTGCCATTATATTCTGCATATATGGTGAAATCTTTAATACAAATAGTATTATAGAAACTAAAAAGATACACATTGTATTTGGGGTAAAATTGATTGATACCAGGTTGGTCGTTCACAATACTCACAATTGCAGCCATTGTATTATTGTCAATAGTCCTATTTAATATGGATGCCCCAGGTTCCCAACTAAAAGTTTCCTTTTTGTTGCGAATTGCATATTCTACATTGGCACCACGCATGTTTTGGTCACGCACGCCAAATCTAAATTTTTGTCTACCAGTAAATACTTTTACTTTGAAATCTTTAAATGGATTATACTTCACTCTCACACCTTGTATGGCATAATCCAAACCGAGGGTACGGTCTTCAAACGCACGAAATATAGTACCTGTAGCAAACTGTTCGTAAAAATATCCTCCAGTTATTTGCAAATTATCTATATCTTTACTAATGCTCCAATAGCCTAAACCACTGCCAGTATATGCTGTGGATGGATCATATAAATTGCTGTTATTAAACAAATCGAAACGGGCTTGAAGGGTAAATCCTTTTTGAGTATAGTTTGTACTAAGCCATGCTTCCGTTCCCACCAATTGTTTTTGGTATAATTCGGTAGTAGCACCTATACTGCTGTCCAGCATAAAAAACTGTGTGTTGGTCGAAAAATTTCCGTTAAAGGTACCTTTGTCGTCTTGAGCTTGCATGATGTTTACTGCAAATAAAAGTACAATACTTATTCTTAATTTTAACTTCATTCTTTTGGTTTTTCTATTTGCTCTTTTGGAGTTGTTGTTTTTTCTTTTAATTCTTTGTCAAAGGTAAACCTAAAACTTAATTGTGTGCTTAATCCTAAATTAATATCATATACGGAGGCGATGTCTAAATTTATTTTGTGGTATTTGTACCCAAAACCAAAAGTGCCATTGAATACACCCGTGCTTACCCCCATCCTGAATATATATTTGCTGTTGGGCTGATATGAAATACCGCCCCTAAAAAGGAAACCATGATTTAAATCCTTTACACCTTCGGCATTAATTCGTACTTTGGTAGATGCTTTATATCCCAATGCCAGCGTAGCCGAACCGGGTAAACGGTTATTGGTTATATCTGATTGTTTCACTCTATTTGGGTTACTCACATGGAATGCCCCCGTAAAATCTTTGTTGATGGTATACATAATTCCTGCATCGAAAAACATATTATTATAAGTGCCGTTCTGTGTGCCCATATAAGTTTGCAGAAAATTTAATTTAATACCGCCCGTAAAGCCCGGAGCCATTTTTTTTGAAACGCCTAAACCATATAAGGTGGTGTTCAAATCGCTATTGCCCATTTTGCTAAAACCAATACCCACAGCATAAGAAGCAAATGGAAATACTACTGCCGCCCCGCCACGGTTGAGGTCTTTAATAGCAAATTTGTTTTCGGAATATACACCTAACTGCACGGTTGAAAAATTTGACATACCTGCTATATTGTTGTAGAATGACCATACGTCGGTGCTGAGGCGTGAAGTGCCGCCCATGCCTGCCGCTGCTGCTCCCACAGGGTTTTGTATTTGGGCCGATGATAGATTTGTATATAATAACAAACCTGTTAACATGAAAAAATTCCTTAGCACGTTTGCAAATATATCTATAAATTTTATAAAGCCAATTCTTTTATCAATTTTGGCAAGCCCAAAGCAGCGGTATTCTCTATCACTTTTATATTGTTGCCCGAACTAACAGGAGGATAGGGGTCTACCAAATATATAGTGGCTTTTCGTGGGGCATAATCCAGCAAACCTGCTGCGGGATAAACTTGCAGCGAGGTGCCAACTACAATTACGATATCTGCTTTTTGTACTACCATAGCGGCTTTATTTATCATGGGAACCGCTTCGCCAAACCATACAATATGGGGCCTTAACTGTGAATTTTTTTCGCAGTTGTCTCCCGGTTCTATATTTTTGTAGCCAATATCATATAGTAGTGATTCGTCAATTGTGCTTCGGGCTTTCACTATTTCGCCATGCAAATGTATAATATTGGTAGAGCCCGCTCGTTCATGCAGGTCGTCAATGTTTTGGGTAATGATGGTCACTTCTGCAATTTCCTGCAATTGTGCCAATGCCTTGTGGCCCGCATTGGGTTTGGCCTTGCCTATTTCTTGCCTCCGAAGGTTATAAAACTCAAGCACCATTTTATAATCATGTTGCCAGCCTTCGGGCGATGCAACTTCCATCACCTTATACCCATTCCAAAGCCCGTTATTGCCCCTAAAAGTTTGAAGCCCGCTTTCGGCACTTATGCCTGCACCTGTTAGCACAACGATATGCTTCATCAATAAAAATTAATTTGATGCTACAATATCAAGTCCTGTGGTTTTAATTTTATCAAAGCCACCCAAAACATTTTTTACTTTATCAATTCCTTTCGATTTGAGCCAAGCGGCTGCAATCATACTGCGGTAGCCTCCTGCACAATGTATATAATAAGTTTTTTCTTTGTTGAGGGTCGAGATATTCTTATCCATATCTGATAAGTTGAAATGGGTAGCGTGACCCAAATGTCCATTGTCCCATTCACCAGGCTTGCGAACGTCGAGTACATTTAGTTCATCAAAATTATAATCAATCGCAAATTCTTCGGGTTCGATAGAGATGACCATATCATAACGTTTACCACTTTCTTCCCATGCTTTAAAACCACCTTCTAAATAGCCTTGTATATTGTCGAAACCCACACGGGCAAGACGGGTAGCAGATTCTTCTTCTTTGCCAGGCTCACAAACTATAATAATACTTTGGTGGATATTGAGTAAGGTTGCCGCCCAAATAGCATACTGTCCGTTAAGGCCAAAGTTATATGCTTTGGGAACAAAACCCAACTCAAATTGATCAGGAATTCTGGTATCTATTATATTGACTCCTGTTCTCGACAATTCTATAAATTGCTCCACAGACAAAGGTTTCAAAGCTTTTGATATTATATCTGCAAGAGGTTCGTATCCGTTTTTATTCAATTTCGCATCCTCAAAAAAGTAGGCAGGTGCAGGAGAAATTCCAGTAGTAATTGTTTTGATGAATTCCTCCTTACTCATCGGTTGCAAAGCATAATTACCTAGCTTTTGTGTGCCAATGGTTGAGAAAGTTTCTTTGCCAATATTTTTGCCGCAGGCCGAGCCAGGTCCATGTCCGGGATAGTGAATTACATCATCGTTCAAAGGCATCAATTTGTTATGCAAGGAATCGTACATCATGCCAGCCAAATCTTCGGGTTTCATTAATCCATCCAATAAATCGGGTCGGCCCACATCGCCTACAAATAAAGTATCGCCTGTAAATACGGCATGTTCTTTTCCGTTTTCATCATATAATAAATAACATGAAGATTCAGGCGTATGGCCGGGTGTGTGTAATACTTTTATATTGAGTTTGCCTAGTGGAAGAATTTCACCATCAGTAGCTACATGAACCGGGAAATTAGTTTTGGTAGTAGGGCCATATATAATAGTTGCCCCAGTTTCTTTGGCTAGGTCTATATGTCCGCTCACAAAATCGGCATGGAAATGTGTTTCAAAAATATATTTGATGGCGGCACCGCGTTCATTGGCCAACTTCAGATAGGCAGCAACGTCACGGATTGGGTCAATGATGGCAGCCTCGCCTTCGCTCTCAATATAATAAGCGGCTTGTGCAAGGCAATTGGTATATAATTGTTCTATAAACATGAGGGTAATTTTGTGCAAAAATAATAAATTTTAGGGAAGAATTTTATATTGATTTAATAACGATTGAGCAGTATGTTTGTTTGCTAGATTGCAATCGTCAAAAAAATAAAATTAATTTTGTAGGCACCCATTTCCTAAAAATTAAAGTTATGCTATGCATTAGCATATATTAAAAATATGAAAAAATACTTACACCTTATTATTATTACTTTGTTGTTTTCAAACGTAAAAGTATTAAGTCAAATTTCGAGTAACGCACTTAATTTTGATGGCCTTGCTGATTATGTATCGGCACCATTGACTGGAGTATTTAAAAATATTGAAACGAATGAGGTCACGATAGAAGCCTGGATAAAACCCGATACAAATAAATTCTCAAGAATATTATTTGCCCAACTTGATACAAACGATTTTATAAATATATCAATTGCAAATAACAATGAAATTGTGTTTTATGTTTATTCTGGAGGGAATAATAGTATATCAACTATTGATACGGTGAGGTAAGGCCAATGGTCGCATATTACAGTTACTTGGGATGGTGATAATAATGAAGCGGTAATATATATAATACCAATTCTTAAACTAAATTAGTTCTCCGCCTGTAGCGGATTTAGTTTGTAGAATGGTAATGTCGAATTACATCCCGAATGCCCCGCTTAATCCCGATAATTATCGGGATGCGGGGGGATTAGTCCCTTTCTTTTGGACTATTATATATTGAGTTTCGGTATTATCCAAATATCTAAATCGCTGGTAGTCCTTCCATAACCATGAAATATTACAGCATAACCACCTGCTATTATAAAATCAACTTTGTTTTGTTGAAATTTAAAAAGGATTTCCTCGAAAACATCAGAAAATTTCATGTATTGGGTTCTTGTAAAGTTATTAATTTAGGGATGGGCACCCACTTCCCATTTGGTAAAAGATATTCGTTATATATTATTCTACGAAGTTGTTCAGCATTAAACATCCTTTCGTCGTACGATGTCATAGCCCTTTCTTTAGCCACATATTCGTTTTCTTCTTCAATAGTAGAGAATATACGAATAGTCTTCTTCATGCCAATTTTATATATAGCTGTAGGTTCATTCACCTGCATTTTTGTTTTTTTTGGCTGTGGCTTGTCTTTCATGTCACTATAATAAAAGTTCACTATTTATCAATTGCAAATTTAAAATGTTTTCTACAAAAAAAGAGAATTTATATAATATATTTTGCCACTCAACTTTTATTAAATTTTTTGCAACAAAATTATCACATGCAAGAAATTATTGAAGCCGCTTGGCAAGACCTTGCACTATTAAAAGATAGCACCACTTTAGCAACCATCAACGAAGTTATAGAACAATTGGACAAAGGCAAAGTCTGCGTGGCAGAGCCTATGGACAATTGTGACTGGCAAGTGAATTAAGAAATAGATATAGAATTTGTAACTGTGTCAATGCAGAATCTAGTACTCTCTAAAAAGTCCAATCCAAGTAATCCATTATAATCTGAAAAAATTCCGTGAGCTTGGAAGTCGTACACTTGAATTTGGAATTCGTTTTTTTGTATTCCAAGAGAAGAAAAACTGCCTACCTCAAAAACCTCTGTTTCTATTGTGCCACTTGCAGTTTCAATTGCAACCACCCCAATATTATCTTTTAGGTCATATCCAATAAATACAAAGCATTACTGTAGATAGTTGTATTGGTTGCTCCTGTATCAAAAATCATTTTTAATTCAAACTTGCTATCTATTTCTATACTAATAATAATTAGCCCACTTTCAGGCTCTCGTTTGAAAGGGAAAGTCATTATTTGATACGATTAAAAATTCCTGTAATCTTTCTAGTTGGTTTGAAAGTGCCTGTATAAATCAGCGTGATTTTATTAAAGGCTGAAGTTTTGGCTCTTCCAATATAACAAACTTCTTTCTTATCCTTGCTATGATAAATTGGGATGCCAGATACAAGATCAATTTTGCTTTCATCCATAATAGGCTCGCACACAAAAACCCATTAGTTAGGATAAAGTTTTTTGATGTCGGTAATGTTTAATGATTGTCCCATTTTATTGTACAAGTTTACTACTGCAAATTTAAGATTTTTCTTCTTATTTATTGAAATAATTCCTGTCTAAATTTGTAATTATAATCTTTTGATTTCCCTTATTCTAAAATCATAAATCCTTATAATATATTTTGCCACTCAACTTTTATTATATTATTTTGCAACAAAATTTATCACATGCAAGAAATTATTGAAGCCGCTTGGCAAGACCGTGAACTATTAAAAGATAGCACCACTTTAGCAACCATCAACGAAGTTATAGAACAATTAGATAAAGGCAAGCTCCGCGTAGCTCAACCCATGGGCAATGGCGACTGGCAAGTAAATGAGTGGGTAAAGAAGGCGGTAATTTTATATTTTCCTACCCGCGAAATGGTGACTACCTATGCCGGCCCGCTGGAGTTTTATGATAAGATGGCTTTAAAAAGTAATTATAAAGAATTGGGAATTAGAGTTGTACCCCATGCGGTTGCACGCTATGGAAGTTATATATCGCCAGGGGTCATTTTAATGCCTTCCTATGTAAATATCGGAGCCTATATAGCTGAAGGTACCATGGTAGATACCTGGGCTACTGTGGGCTCGTGTGCCCAAATAGGTAAGCACGTGCATTTGAGCGGTGGCGTAGGAATTGGTGGCGTATTGGAGCCTGTGCAGGCAGCACCAGTTATTATAGAAGATCATGCATTTATTGGTTCACGTTGTATTGTGGTTGAAGGAGTGAGGGTGGGCGAGGCCGCAGTATTGGGAGCAGGTGTTACTATTACAATGTCAACCAAAATTATAGATGTTACGGGCGATACTCCTATCGAACACAAAGGTTATGTGCCGGCCCGTTCGGTAGTGATTCCGGGAAGCTATACCAAAAAATTTGCCGCCGGCGATTTTCAAGTTCCTTGTGCTCTCATCATTGGCCAACGTAAGCCCAGCACCGATTTGAAAACTTCTTTGAATGATGCTTTGCGTGAGTATAATGTAGCGGTGTAAAGGGATAAGAAACTAGAAATAAGAAATAAGGAATAAGGAATAAGGAGCTTACGCCGAATGGCCCTTATTCCTCCTAGTTCCTGTCGCAAAATTTTACTTTCCAAATACCGCATTTGTCCTTATTTTTACACCTTTAATCACTAACTATTTTTAAAGATGAGAAATACTTTTAGGGCTTGTGCTCTTACACTGATGATCTCCTTGGCATTACAAGGATTTTCGCAAAACACTACATCAACATTTAATTACAAAACCACCGAGGTGGTAATGAACGAGGTTTGGGGAGTTCCGCAGTTTGTGAAATTCGATGACAATAGCCGCCCAGCAGTTGAACAATTAAAATCGTATTTAGAGAATGAATATGCCTTTGTTCTCAAATTATTGAAATCAGAAACTGATGATTTTGGTTGGACACATTATCGCTACTGCCAAACGCAGAATGGATATGAAGTGGCTAATACCATGCTGATATTTCATACAATTAGCGGGCAAGTAATTTCGTATAATGGAGAAGTATATCCCATAGCAAATGCTGAAACCAAATATGATGTTAATGAAAAAGATGCGTTGAAATTCGCCACACAATACTTAGGTGCAAAAGTATATAAATGGCAATTGCCCGACCAAGAAGCTTTTATTAAAATAGAACAAGAAGACCCCAATGCTACTTTTTTGCCCAAAGGTGAATTAGTATATAAATCTGTTGGTGATATAAATAAACAAACTATCTTCAAACTTTGTTGGAAATTTAATATATACGCCCACGAACCTTTATTACGCAAAAACATATATATAGATGCAAATACCAGCAATACAGTAGGCGAAGAAGATTTGCTACATACAGGCGATGCAAAAGGAACAGCAGTAACCAAGTATGTGGGTACCCACACCATTACTACCGACAGTACAGCAACAGAATTTCGTCTGCGTGAAAAAGGAGGCAGGGGAAATGGTGTAGAAACCTATAATTTGCAACAAGGTACTTCCTATACAAATACTGATTTTACGGATGTCGATAATAATTGGAACAATAAAAATTCAAATAAAGATGAAGTAGCTACTGACGCACATTTAGGTGCTGAAACTACGTATGACTATTTTAAGAAAAACCACAATAGAAATAGTTATAATAATACGGGTGGAAAATTATTGAGCTATATACATTATAGTACGCTGTATGATAATGCTTTTTGGGACGGGCAGCGAATGACTTATGGTGATGGGAAGGTATTGTCGCCACTTACTTGTCTTGATATTTGTGGACATGAACTCACCCATGGTGTTACTGGCAACTCTGCAAAACTGGTATACTCATACGAGTCTGGTGCATTGAACGAATCCTTTAGTGATATATTTGGCACTTTGGTTGAGTTTTATTTGAAAGGTAGTGGCGGAAATTATTTGATAGGTGAAGATGCCGGAGGAGGTCAACCATTGCGTAGCATGAAAAATCCTACTTTTTATGGTAATCCCGCTGCCTATAAAGACAGTTATTGGATTACAGGGCCGCAGGACAATGGCGGAGTGCATTATAATAGCGGCGTGCAAAACCATTGGTTTTATATAATAAGCGAAGGTGATTCAGATTCAAACTTTTTAGGTAAGGTATATCATGTTAAAGGAATCGGGCAAACCAAGGCGGCTAAAATTGCCTATAGAAATTTAACCTATTATTTAACACCGAATTCTAATTACGCAGCTTCACGTTTATATTCTATTCAGGCAGCAAAAGACTTATATGGTGCTTGTTCCGACGAAGTGAAGCAGGTAACCAATGCTTGGTATGCAGTAAATGTTGGGAAAGCTTATGATACACTTATAAAAACACAATTTTCTGCTAATAAAACGAAGTTTTGCAATGCGAAAGATACAGTATATTTTACCAATACCAGTGCTTTGTTTGCTTCTTCCAGGTGGGATTTTGGCGATGGCGTTACCTCAAACCTAGATGACCCCAAACATGTATATAATAAATATGGCACCTTTAATGTGAAATTATATATCACAGGATGTACTGGGGGTGCTGATAGTTTACTGATAAATCAATATATAACAATTGATTCTACAATGCTTTCGTGCAAATCTGTTTCACTGCCTATCAGCGGTATAGGTACAACACAAACCAATTGCTTCGGCTCACTTAAGGATAATGGAGGCGATTTAAACTATGGCAATAATACGGATGGAAGTATCACTATTTCACCCTCCAATGCTTCCGTAGTTACGCTTACTTTTAATAGTTTCAATTTTGCCGCAGGTGATTATTTGAGTATATTTGATGGACCCAATACTTCTGGTAATTTGATTGGACGATATACGGGATCAAGTTTACCCAATGGGGGAAGTATTACATCAATGGGTGGTTCCATTACTATTCGCCAAACTACTGATAACTCAGGAGTCTCTACTGGTTTTGAATTGAATTGGCTATGTTATGCAAAAGTTCCCAATGATGTGGGCATATTAAAAATACATAATACTTTAGGAAGGGAGAATACTTCAATCTCTTTATCAAGCACCGAAAAAATAAAAGTATTGGTCAAAAATTTTGGAAGTAATCAGGTAAGTAATATTCCAATATCATATAATATAAATGGATTGGGCAATATATACGATACCGTTAAGACATCAATGAATTCAGGTGATACACTCACCTTCACTTTTGCCAAAACAGCCAATCTAGCTGCAGGGGCATATTACCAAATAGCTTCTCAAACAAATTTTGCCAGTGATACAGCAAGTAATAATGACCAATGCATAAAAATAATAAAAAACATAAAAAATGCCCCAACCTCTTTACCCTACTTTCAAGGATTTGAGACTGACGGCAATATATATACGCAACAAAATACAATTGGTTTGGACAGTACGGATGAGTTTGATTTCTCTACCAGCAGACCCGATAACGGTAGATTGAGATTGGCTGCTGGTGCAGGTTTCGCCAATAGTGGAACACATGCCGCAACGATGGATCAGTTCCCTGCCCAAAGTGGTAATGGACCTTATGCTATTAATTATCTCACACTTACTTTGAACCTGAGTAAGTATAACACCAACGAAAAAATATATTTAGATTTTGCGTATCAAAATCATGGTGAAGAACAAAATAGCAATGATAAAGTATGGGTGCGTGGGAATGATAAAAGCACTTGGTTGCAGATATATGATTTATATGCAAATCAACCCCAGCAGGATAATTACAAATCGGTGCAAGACCAAGATATTAGCACGTTGCTAAAATCAAATGGCCAATCGTTCTCCAGTAGTTTTCAAATTCGTTTCGGGCAAGAAGATAATAATGGAGCTGCACCAGGGCAAGCAGGAGACGGTTATACCTTTGATGATATTACTATATGGAAAGAAACTTTCGACCTCAGCACAACCAATATACAACACCCAACAAGCGGCTGTAATATAGGAACGCAACCAGTTAAAATTACACTTACTAATAAGGGTGGTCCAATTACTAACCTCACTGTGCCTATTAGCTATAAAGTAAATGGCGGAAGTGCAGTTACCGAGAATGCGACGGTATCCATTGGTAAAGGCCAAAGTGCTACATACACTTTTACCCAAACAATTAATTTTGCCGCTATTGGTAATTATGATATAGTTTCTTATGTAAGTTGGTCAAAAGATTCCGACAGAACTAATGATACTTTTAATGTTTCTATATATAATGCTGCACCAATTGTAAAACCAACTGTTACTATCCAGGGCGATACTACGTTTTGTCAAGGCGACAGTGCTAAGCTTACAGTCAGTGGTGGTTACACGGATTATAGTTGGAGCAACAATGCAGGACTAACGCCAACTGTTGCCGTAAAAGGTACAGGAATTTATATTTGTACGGTTAAAAATCAATATGGTTGTGCGGCTCAATCCAGCCCGATAAAAATTAGTGTTTCTCCATTGCCCAAAGCGGGCTATGGATGGAATGCCCCTGTGCCAAACCTAACAGTGACTTTTAAAAATCAAAGCTCGTATGCCAGCAGTTATAAGTGGGATTTTGGAGATGGTGATTCAAGCATTGTTTCTTCGCCAGTGCATACATTTCCTGCTTATGGAAAGTATGCAGTAAAACTAACCGCCTATAATAATTGCGGTTCCGATTTTTCTTTGTTCGATGTAAATGTGAACCAGAAATTGGGTCTTGAATTGACACCAAAACAAAGCATTATAGAATTGTGGCCAAATCCTACCAGTAACGAGTTGTACCTGAAAGGAATTAACGTACCTAGCAAAATAAATATTATAGACGTACAGGGCAAAATTGTTAAAACGCAAATAATTTATAACAATCAAGTTATAATGGTCGAAAATTTGCCAGCAGGAATTTATATGGCCCAAATATTTTTAGAAAATATGAAGGTCGTAAATTTAAAATTTGTGAAAGAGTAGTATTATATATTTAGTTTGTTGAAAAAAAGGATAGTTATAGTTTTTATTCTGATTGGGGCTTTTGCCGGGCTGTCTTTTATTAAAAGTCCATCGGCAAAATACCGGGGGCGGACTTTTAAAATTGCGTTGTTCTTACCATTCTGCTCTGGCATTAGCGATGCTGAATTCAAACGTAAAAAATTAGCACTGGTACAAAAAGCCGCAATAGAATATTATGAAGGCATATTAGTGGCTTTAGATTCGTTGGAAAAGTTGGGTTTTGAATGTGAAATGAAAGTATATGATACCCAAAAAGATTCACTCACCACGCTTCGTATTTTGAACAAGCCAGAAATAAAAGATATGGATTTCATAATAGGTCCCATGTTCAAGGAAGGGATTAATATGCTGGCAGGCTATTGTTTGCAAAATAAAATATACCATCTCTCACCCGTAGTGTCAGTTGTATCATCTGTGAATACGTCTTATTTAATCAATACCAATACCGATATAGTTAACTTTGATAAAAGCATCACCGATTTTTGGGTAAGAGATTTTGATACTGCCAATATATATATCATACATGATGGTAAAAAAAGTATGAAAACCTTGGCCGAAAAACTACGCAACAAACCCGATTCCATAAATATGTTGCATGTAAAAGTGTTGAACGCAGTCCCATATTTAAGAACGGAAGATATTATATCAACGCCCGAAAAACCAGCTTTGCTATTAATACTTAGTAATGATGAAAATTGGGTGAACCGACAAATGAAAAATGTGCGTGAGCTCGAAAATTTCACCTTGATGGGTTTAGAAAGTTGGCTCGATTTTAAAAGCCCCGATTTTGATAAGTGGACATTATACCACTGCATGTTTGCCACCACTCACCATGTAAACTTGGCAAATGGCAAAGGTTTCCGAGAATTGTTCCGAGCAAAGTATTATACTGAGCCCACGGAGTATTGCTACAAAGGTTTCGACCAAATGTTGTTTATAGGAAATCTATACAATACATACGGTGCCAACTGGACAGACCATTTAGATGAAGCCTACCAAGCACTACACAATAATTTTGGATTAGATCAAGACTCCCTAACAGGACAATGGATCAACACAGAAATAAAGATTCTGCAATTGGAGGAGAATGGTTTGATGCAGGTGTATAGGTAGTATAAAGTTTATAGTATAAAGTAGAATGGTAGGGCATATTTTTTTCAGGACATAATAATAGATAACCTAAATGCCTCTGCCCGATAGCCCCGTCGCAGTAGCGGGATTTACCAACCCATAGCGAGCAGCTTATGTTCTTCGTACCTAAATGCCTTCGGTATAAGCATGGCAGCAATATATATGTTTGCCATGCTATTTTTTTTAAAAACGGTAGCATATTTATTTGAAAATAGCAGAACTTTTGCCTAAAGCAAAAATATTTTTGTTATGCTTTTTTTTAATTTTAACGTAATTAATTATGAAAGAGGTCTAGGAAAGAAATCTCTTAACTCATCACAATCTCATCGCCCAACTTATTGGTGAAATTGTATTGCCCGAAATGTAAATTCTTATCGGGGTTAATGCCTACCCATACTTTGTATTTGCGGTACCAGTTCCAGCGTGGAGATTTAAGGAATCCTTGCTTGAGGTAAGAGGCCAAGAATGGATGTGTATTGAGTACCAAACTTTTTAGGTTCATCTCGTTTACAAAATGGGCCAGATTGCTTTCTATTTGGTCGAGGATGAGCATGGTGGGTCTTACTTCACCTGTACCTTCGCACATGGGGCATATCTCGGCAGTTGATATATTTATTTCGGGCCTTACCCTTTGGCGTGTAATTTCCATTAATCCAAAACGACTAATGGGTAATATAGTATGCTTGGCCCTATCGCTACTCATTTCGCTTTTGAGATGGTCATATACTTTGCGTTTGAAAGCAGGGTTACGCATATCAATAAAGTCGACCACTATCTGTCCACCCATATCACGCAAGCGTAACTGACGGGCTATTTCGGTGGCCGATATAATATTTACATTTAAGGCATTCGCCTCTTGGTTAATTTCAATGTCGCTATTGCTTCCGCTGTTCACATCTATTACATGCAAAGCTTCGGTATGATCTATCACAAGATAACCACCGTCTTCACACTGCACTTTGCGGCCAAATGCGTTCTTTATTTTTTTATCGATCTCATAATGATCGAATATGGTGCTTTTGCCTGAATGTAATTTTACGATTTTTTCTTTGCCCGGGCTTAAGCGTTTTAGATATTCCTTAATCTCTTCGCCCAAGTCATTATTGTTTACAACTATTTGCGTAAAATCGCTACTCAACAAATCACGAACGAGGGTGAGCGAGCGGTCTTGTTCGCCCAATATTTTGCGTGGGGCAACGGCACCTTTGAGTGAACCAAAAAGTTTATTCCAATTACTTTCAAGTTCGCCCATATCTTTATGGAGTTCTGCCACAGTTTTACCTTCAGCAACGGTTCTTATAATAACCCCAAAGTTTTTTGGGCGAATGCTTTCCGCTAATTTTTTGAGGCGGGTGCGTTCATCAAGTGTTTTAATTTTTTTGGACACCGATACCATATTGGTAAAGGGAACAAGAACCATATAAGTTCCGGGCAAGGATAAATCGCAAGTGAGGCGAGGCCCTTTGGTGGAGATTGGTTCTTTGGTAACTTGTACCAGTATTTGTTTTCCTTTGGTAAATACTTGCGTAATTTTTCCTGTTTTTTCTATTAAAGACTCAATCTTAAAATTATCGAGGGCTGAATCGCTATATGCACCAGTAATAGCTTGGTCGGTGAACTTTATTACCGAGCGAAGCTGTGGGCCAAGATCGAGGTAATGCAAAAACGCATCTTTCTCATAACCTACTTCTATAAATGCTGCATTATTGCCGGGCATCAATTTTTTCACCCTGCCCAAATAGATATCGCCAACGGAATGTTCTGTATCTAGTTTCTCAACATGATATTCAACCAATCGCTTATCTTTAAGCAATGCAATAGAGGTTTCCCTGCTTGCGGTATCTACAAATAACTCGTAACCCAAAATGATTTAATGAAAATTATATATATAGCCGAAAAGATACCCGTTGCGGAGTATCTAAGGCATACCTACAATTAAGCTTTACAGCTTATTTTTTCTTATGGCGGTTCTTACGAAGCCTCTTTTTACGTTTGTGGGTAGCAATTTTATGACGTTTTCTTTTTTTACCGCTTGGCATAATATTATAATGTTTTTAATGTTTAATTTCTTTTATTTTTATCTTTATTTCTTCTGCCTTTATAGGGTCTTTGGTCAAACTGAGACATTTTTCATAATTGGCAACTGCATCTTTTGCATTTCCCATACGAACATATATATCGGCCAAGTAACTATAATTATCGGGTAGGCTGGGTTGCAACCTGATAAGCTTTTCAAACCTAGCTTTTGCTTTTTCCAACTGCCCTGATTTGATGGCTTGCATTCCAAGATTGTATAGGGCTTGCACATTGTTGGAGTCCTTTTTCAATACCTGTAATAATAATGGTATATACTCGGGCATTCCTTCACTTTTTTTGTCTTGGGCAATTAAGTGTTCGGCCAATAGGTTTTTGGCTTCATTGCTTTCTACATCCAAGGCCATAGCCTTTCTTGCAGCTTGCTCACCTTTCACAGCATATAACAGAATCTCTTCTTTTGAATTTGCAATAAGCGTACCTGCATAAAAACTTTGTGCAGTGAAAATCCAATTTTTAAAACTGGGTTTTAGCTCAGCTATCTTATAAGAGTAAATCCCAGCTATTCCGTAGTTTCTTTGGCTGTTCCACAACATACCTAAGCTATTCATGGTTCTTAGTTTATCACTATCATGACTAGTTAGTTGCATTTCTTTATGTAAAAATTCCCAATCTTTTTTAATGTCTTGGGGTAAAGAAACTGCTGCTTTCAACTCGAGACTATCGAAGTTTGCCAGTTTGGGGGCATCAGAATTTAAAGAACTTTTTGCCGGAACTTTTTTATTGGAGGTTTTGATGCCTGGCACAAACAAAACCACAACTATCAGTACACATAAACTGATGATGATAAGAGGTGTTCCTATTTTTTTCATCAATTATAAAGCGTACTATATAATTATTTTTTTTTGCGGCTTGGTTTAGCTACCGGGTTTGCGTTTTTCTTTACTTTTTCAAGGAAAGTTTTGGCAGGTTTGAATGAAGGGATAAAATGTTCAGGTATGATGATAGCGGTGTTCTTTGAAATATTACGGGCAATTTTTTTAGCACGTTTTTTTACAATGAACGAACCAAATCCACGAAAGTAGAGGTTCTTACCGTCTACCATGGAGGTGCGTATTACTTTAAAAAATTGTTCAATGGACTCTGATACCTGAGTTTTGTCGTAACCTGTCTTGTTTACGATTTCTGCAATTACTTCTGCTTTAGTCATTTTGTTATTGTTTTTGTTTATAAATTGAGGGGTGCAAAAATATGCAAACTTTCACATAGTCAAACACTTTTATTAAAAAAAAATCTGTGGGCAAAAAAAATGAGTCTTTACTAGGCTTAAAACTTATTTTTGCGGCATCAATTAAATATCTAAAAAATTACTATGAGTATTATTGCAGAAGTGGTGGGCCGAATGATATTGGACTCACGCGGTAACCCCACTGTAGAGGTGGATGTAATCACAGAAAGTGGAAGCATTGGCCGTGCATCAGTTCCTTCGGGTGCATCAACAGGCGAGCATGAAGCCGTCGAATTGCGTGATGGTGATGCAGGTTTTTATTTGGGCAAAGGTGTGAGCCTTGCTATAGAAAATGTAAACGAAAGTATTTCTAAAGAACTCAAAGGTTTTTTGGTGTTCGAGCAAAATCTAATAGACAGGGTATTATGCGAACTCGATGGCACCGATAATAAATCTGTATTAGGTGCAAATGCTATATTAGCGGTATCACTTGCTTGTGCTAAGGCTGCTGCCATGGAAAATGGAGATCCATTATATCGTTATTTGGGTGGTGTTAATGCAAACACACTTCCCATCCCTATGATGAATATATTAAATGGAGGTAGTCATGCTGATAATAGTATCGACTTCCAAGAGTTTATGGTGATGCCCGTTAATGCTCCTACTTTTTCTGAATCGTTACGAATGGGTGTTGAAGTTTTTCACCATCTCAAAAAAGTATTGAAAAAGGCAGGACACTCAACCAATGTAGGCGACGAAGGTGGCTTTGCCCCCAATATCAAATCGAATGAAGAAGCGATAGAGATTGTTTTAAGTGCCATCGAATCGGCTGGATATATTCCAGGTGAAGATATATATATAGCCATGGATGCTGCCAGCAGCGAATTCTATGATAAAAAAACTGGATTATATACTTTCAAAAAATCGGACAACAGGCAAATGACTTCGGCTGAGCTTGTAGATTATTGGCAAGACTGGACCAATCGTTATCCAATTGTAAGTATCGAAGATGGCCTTGCAGAAGATGATTGGAATGGTTGGAATATGTTGACCAAAGCTATTGGAAATAAAGTGCAATTGGTAGGTGATGATTTGTTTGTAACCAATGTAAAACGTTTGCAAATGGGCATCGACCAACAGGTGGCTAATTCTATTTTAATCAAAGTAAACCAAATAGGAACACTTACTGAAACTATAAACTCGATTAATCTTGCTACACGTAATAGTTATACAAGTATTATAAGTCACCGCAGTGGCGAAACGGAAGATACAACTATTGCAGACTTAGCTGTAGCTACCAATGCAGGACAAATAAAAACAGGAAGTGCAAGTCGTACCGACCGTGTTGCTAAGTACAATCAGTTGCTGCGTATTGAGCAAGAACTGGGCGAGGTGGCTTATTTCCCTGGCAAAGACTTTAAGTTTGTGAAATCGGTGGTTAAGGAAGAGATAGGTAAATAATATAATATATATTTGCTTCCAAGTTTTTAAGAAACCAATATAGGAATATCGCAAATGAAACTCATAAGGTTTATAAAAAACAAATACTTTTGGGTAACACTATTCTTTATCGCATGGTTATTTTTCTTCGATAAAAACAATTTCTTCGACCAATGGAAGCAACGCCAAACCCTTAATAAACTTGAGGATGAGGCAACGTATTATAAGAAAGAAATTGAGAAAAATAAAAAAGAAAAGGAAGAACTTTTTTCCAGCGATAAGAACCTAGAAAAGTTTGCCCGAGAAAAGTATATGATGAAAAAGCCTGATGAAGATTTGATTATTATCATTGATACTGCTAAGAAGGAAGTGAAGTAGAGAAGTAGTTGCCAGTTGTGAGACTATACGGCAAAATAGCTACTACCATTCTCGCAACCCAAAACTCACAACCCGCAACCATTTATGATATACAAAATCACCTCCGCATTTAGAAGTTTTGCTAGGGGACAGCAGTTTGCTGGTGTTTTATTGATTGGATGCACCGCGTTTTCTATCATCTTAGCCAATCAGTCGGAGAACTACATACATTTTTGGGAGAAAACGCTCATCAATTTTGAGGGACACGATCTTAATATACATTGGCTCGTGAATGAATTGCTAATGACTTTTTTCTTTTTATTGGTAGGGATAGAAATTAAAAGAGAATTTACCAAGGGAGAACTCAATACCAAAAAGAAAGCAGCTTTGCCAATAGCAGGAGCAATTGGAGGGATGCTGGCCCCAGCAATTATATATTATATATTTACGCAACATACAAACTATACAAAAGGCTGGGCAATTCCTACTGCCACAGATATAGCTTTTACACTAACTGCTCTAAAATTAGCAGGCAATAAAATTCCTTTTTATATTAAAATAGTTTTAACCTCTCTTGCGGTTGCCGATGATTTGGGAGCCATATTATTGATATCAGTTTTTTATTCATCACAGCTTGATTATATATATATGGGTGCATTGGCTTTGTATTTATTTTTTGTCCATCACAAACTCAAAAATCTGAAACTGCCTATTTATATATTCTCCGTTTCTTTATTTATGATTTGGCTTTTATTGTTCAAATCGGGAGTGCATCCAAGTATTGCAGGAGTGCTATTAGCATTTGCTTTGCCTGCAAGTAAATCTGCATTTGCTGATAGGGTTGAACAACTGTTGAGCAAACCCGTAAATTATTTTATCATGCCTTTATTCGCCTTGGCAAATACTGCTATTATAATTAGCGGAGCAGGGTTTATGGAGGTGCTCAATTCTCCATTGGCTATGGGAATTATTGTCGGCCTATTAGTGGGCAAACCCTTGGGTATTATCTCATTTATTTATATCAGCAATAAACTTAAATTAATAGAAATGCCGCAACAGGCAACATTCCCAGGAATTGCGACAATCGGAATTTTTGCAGGAATTGGATTCACGATGTCAATATTTGTTTCCATAATGGCATTTGAAGAAGATCTCATTGCAAAGAATATGGCGATATTTTCAGTAGTGATTGCATCAGTTATTTGTGGATTGCTAGGGACACTATTTGTAAAAATTATTCCTTTTACAAAACTAAGTAAATGATAATTTCGTTTGTTTTACAAAAGAATAACGAAAATGAAATACCTTAGCATTTTATCCATCACTATTTTTGCCACACTATTTAGTTGTGCCAATCAAAATAAAAAAGAAACCATAAATACTCATACCATGCAAACAAATGATACAACAAAACTTGACACCGCTATATTTGGTGCAGGTTGTTTTTGGTGCGTAGAAACCATTTTCCAAAGATTACAAGGTGTAGAAAAAGTAAGTTCGGGATATTCTGGAGGAACGGTTCAGAACCCAAGCTATGAAGAAGTTTGCAATGGGACTACAGGTCACGCCGAGGTAACCCAAGTATTATATAATCCAGCTCAAATTTCGTTTGAAGAATTGTGCCAGGTGTTTTTCTCTATTCATAATCCCACACAACTTAACAGACAAGGACATGATATGGGCACACAGTACCGTTCAGCCATATTTTATATGAACGACGAACAAAAGAAAACTGCTGAAAGTGTAAAGCGTGAATTAGATTCTTCAAAAATATTCGATGATAAAGTTGTAACAGAAATTACGCATTTCCAATCTTTTTATCCAGCCGAAGATTATCACCAAAACTATTTTAACTTAAACAAAAATAAAAATCCCTATTGCCAAGCTGTTATTATACCCAAGCTTGAAAAGTTTTTGAAAACGTATAAAGGGAAGATGAAAGCGGAATAAAATAATTACGATTGACGTACACCGCGGCAGAACGAATTACGATTGCAGGTACTAAGCTCATATTCTACACCGTCATTCTTCGTCCGATAGCTATCGGACGAAGAATTTGTTGAATCGAAGATTGTTTGAATAGAACTATTTATTTATATCAATATTCCGATTTTGATAAGAAAAGTAGTTGGTTAAAATGCATTAGTTTTGATAATGGTCGACCAAGAGAAATTACCGAACGCACCATAACCTACTACGAGTAACACTATTATACTAAAGTCCGTCTAGGATTGATAAGATTGCTACGCGGATTCCGATAGCTATCTGAACGCTCGCAATGACGGTGTGGATATGGTTTGCAGTGTTTATAAAGCCGTATGGTCTCACAACTACTTCAACACAACAAATTTCTCACACTTCAACACCTCTCCTTTTACATTGATGATATTAATATAGTAATTTCCACTAGCCAATGATGCAGTATTAAAACTAAAACGATTCGGTCCTTTTGCAGCTTTATCTTTAAATGGCATCAATACATTTTTACCTGCAATATCAACTATATAAAAAGTAAGCATTTCGCTTTGCAGCATTTCAATTTCCAGTATATAATACTCACTTGCAGGATTAGGGTAGGCAAGGGTTTGGAGTGGCTTTATAATAGATGGAACAGCTAGTTTTGGATCATTGGTTTTGATAACTGCCACCACAGTTTTTGGTGTAAAAGTAACATCGCCAAAGGAACCACTCATCCAACATTCTCCGGGTTTGTTATAGCGTCGTTGAATACCTGTATAATCTCCCCAACGTTCGGCTGTATCAGCTAATACATTTACATATTTGTCACCAGCTTTGCATATTACAAAAGGTGAATATCCGTCCAAATCTCTGTTTACATAAAAGGCACAAGTACCAGGAAATGTATTTTTATTTACGAACGAACAAGTAATTACAGCACCATGATCGGCGGAGCCTTGGCCACTATAACATATATTTGGATAGGCCAACTCAAACGAATCATGAGTTACCCAATTACCTTTAATAGTTTGTGAATTTTTCGGATCAAAATATCCATGATATATAGAAGACAGATAAGTGTTTGTATCATTATTGGTTTGTACATATTGTATATTTTCATTTTCATATATAGCTCCCAAAACTCTGCAATCATTTGTTTGCAGCCATTGTCCACCAGGCTGTTTGGCTGTTGCAGGAATTCCATATATTTTATCAGTTATTAATAATCTCGCACTCCATTTTGCAACACCAGATGAAACTGTATTATCAATTGTATGCAAAAAAACAGAATCATTTCCGATATCTGCTGGCCTCACGGTAAGGAAATACATGAAGGGATGCGTTGGCTGCGTGCCACCTTGCACGGGGCAAATACTCCACAGGGGTTTGCCACCATAATTATTTTGATTATGATATATATAAGTTAGTGAATCGCCAGCATAACCTTTACTCATTTGCACTTGCCATATAATAGATTTTACAAATCCATCTTTCCAACCCATATTGTCATGTAGTTTATTTACGGTTACAAAAACATCTTCTTTGCTTATTCCTAAAATAGGATAGTCGGTCCAAGTGGTATCTTTTTCATTATTGCCTGGAAGTTTATAACAATTCCATTTGCCTGCGGGGTCATTTGTTTGCGAGAAACATAGTATAATCCAAGTATCGGTACTTCCTGTTCCTTCCAAAAAAGTAACAATAAAACGATCATTATTGGGGTCATATATAGCTTTTGGATCATAATACCGAACGAGTGTACCTACTGAATTGGCAAAGGCTCCCAAGGTTTTCGAATATAAGAATTTGCCACCCGTATCATTATATACTCTGATATTGGTATTACATACACTCACTATTTTTCCGCCGTTAGAAATCGCCATACTGTTATCAGCAGGAGTTCCATTGGTGCTATTGGCCACCCAATTATTGAGCAGGGTAGGAGCAGGTCCGGTAACATCAGTTTTATAGTAGTTTATTATAGTTTTGTGAGACGTTTTTTTGCCATCAATATTTTGTTTGTTGCTGATATAATTTCCGCCGGTTGTGGCTTTCGGATATAAAGCTTGCAACACGGGTTCAAAATCATCGGGTGCATCACTTAGTGTAATGGTTTGGAATAAGGGAATGGCTTGCTGTTGTGCAATGCTTATAGCCGTCGACAAAAACAATATAATTGTAGTTAAATAAACTCGAATGTTCATAACGCAAACTTAATGATAAATTATGATAAGAAGAAAGCAATAAGATTATTTCCGCACCTTTCTCTGTGAAACTCTGTGTCATACTCAGAGTAAAACTGTGGTAAAAAATTAACCGCAGAGGGACACGGAGTTAAAACGCACAGAACTTCACGGAGTTTTTTATTTGTAGTCTGTCAGTCTGAGTTTATCAAAGATTTTTCGTTTGTAATACTTCGATATTAACTAAAAAACTCCCTGATCTTATCCATAAAACCCTTATGACCTGCTGGCTTGGGTTTGAAATTCTCAGATTGTGATAGTTTTTCGATGATAGCTTTTTCTTCGCTACTCAGTTTTTGTGGCGTCCAAATATTCACATATATTAATTGGTCGCCTTTGCCATGAGAGTTTACTGAAGGCAATCCTTTGCCACGCAACCTTAATATTTCTCCTGCTTGCACACCTGCTTTAATAGTAACTTTCACTTTCCCATCAACTGTGGGTACTTCTATTTGTTTGCCCACAACCGCATCAGGGAAACTCAAATGTAAATCGAATAATACATTTTGCCCATCACGTTTTAATACTGGGTCTTCTATCTCTTCAAATTGTACAATTAAATCGCCCGCACGGCCGCCACGTTCGGGCACATTACCTTTTCCATTTACACTCATTTGCATGCCTTCACTCACACCCGCAGGAATTTTTATATCAATCACTTCTTCACCAAAAACTCTTCCCGATCCATGACAACTAGTACAATTTGCCGCTATCATAGTTCCATTGCCATGGCAAGTGGGACAGGTACTTTGCGTTTGTATCTGGCCTAAAAAAGAATTTTGTACACGCCTTACTTGGCCACTTCCGCCACAGGTATTACAAGTTTTCACTGAACTTTTATCTTTGGCTCCACTTCCGCTACAAGTATTACAAGTAACTTGTTTATTTATCTTGAGTTTTTTCTCAGCACCATGTGCAACTTCTTGCAATGTGAGTTTCACTTTAATCCGGATATTGCTTCCCACACGTTGGCGTTGTCCGCCTCCTCCACCTCCACCGAAGAAACTTCCAAACTGACCACCTTCGCCAAATATATCTCCAAAATTTGAGAATATATCGTCCATATTCATGTGCCCACCAGGACCGTGACCACCAGGGCCACCCACGCCTTCATGACCGAAACGATCGTACTTTGCTTTTTTGTCGGGGTTGCTTAATACTTCATAAGCTTCCGCCGCTTCTTTAAATTTTTCTTCTGAGGCTTTGTCGCCAGGGTTTTTATCGGGATGGTATTTAATAGCCATCTGTCTATATGCCTTTTTAATTTCAGACTCGTTGGCACCCTTTGCCACACCTAGTATTTCGTAAAAATCTCTTTTTGCCATGTGTTCTTATTTCTTCGCTTAACTATATAATAAAAGTGCAGCGATATGATATATATATATTAATTGCCTACAACCACTTTGGCAAAACGTATTACTTTGTCGCCAAGTATATAACCTCTTTCCACTTCATCAATTACTTTACCTTTCTGTGCCTCATCTTCCACAGGAATATTGGTGATGGCTTCGTGAAAATCGATATTGAATTCTTGGCCAATAGATTCGATAGGTTTCAATCCACGTTGGTCCAATATATTTTTAAATTTGCCTGAGATGAGTTCGATGCCTTCTTTCACTGCAGTAATATCTGCGGCCATTTCGACTGACTTTATGGCTCGGTCAAAATCATCGACCACAGGTAAAAGTGAAACGATAATGTCGCGACCTGCGTATTCTATTAATTCAATTTTCTCTTTGGCAGTGCGGCGTTTGAAGTTTTCGAACTCAGAATAAAGACGGATATATTTATCATGCATCTCAGCTTTATCAATTTTGAGTTGCTCCAGTTCGCTTGCAGGTTCGCTAGCTGTGGTCTCGATTGTTTCACTAACGGTTTCTTCGGTATTGCCTTCTGCGTTGGCTTCTGGCTGCTCGTTGGGTAATTCTTCTTCTTTTTTCATGAACCTTTTAAACATTTTTTTATTTTGCGGAATGGCAAAAATACGACCATAGGAGCAAATGGGTGACAAGTTGGCGGAGGGATGTTGGCGAAGAGATTAATATTGTATTACCAATATTTAGAAATCTGTCTGAAATGTAAAATCTGATTTTTTAATTCAGTAACTATTGCACAATTAGAT
>JAWXAU010000190.1 GCA_034439655.1 Bacteroidota bacterium
ATCCGAATACTTATAGGAGGGTCGTTCCGCTACGCTCCACTTCCCCTCCTATAAGTATTCCCTCTATAACCGTTTACACAATCTACTTTATACTCCCGTTATTATTGCTTTATTCATAGTTTGATTAATATTTTTTTTAGTTTATATCATTCAAACTTCAAATGCTTCACACTTTCTCCTGAGTCGCGTAATTCTTTTAAAGAATCGATACCAATTTGTAAATGTTTTGCTACAAATTCACCAGTTACTTTTTTGTCGCTATTACTTGTTTTTACGCCTTCGGGGGTCATGGGGTTGTCGCTAACTAGTAGCAGTGCACCGTGTGGTATTCCATTGGCAAAACCTACAATAAATATAGTAGCAGTTTCCATATCAATGCCCATGGCTTTAATGTCGTGTAAATAGTCTTTGAATTTTTTGTCGTGCTCCCATACCCTGCGGTTGGTGGTATAAACAGTGCCTGTCCAATAATCGCATTTGTGTTTTACAATATTAACCGATACTGCTTTTTGCAAACGGAAGGAAGGCAATGCAGGAATTTCGGGGGGTAAATAATCGTTGCTAGTTCCCTCGCCTCTGATTGCGGCAATGGGCAATATAAAATCGCCCAATTTTGTTTTTTTAAGGCCGCCACATTTGCCCAAAAACAATACGGCTTGTGGCATTATTGCCGAAAGTAAATCCATTACAGTAGCGGCCATGGCACTTCCCATCCCAAAATTGATGATGGTGATATTATCATGGGTGCAGGTTTGCATCGGCTTGTCTTTTCCGATAATTTCTGTTTTATATTTTTTGGAAAATAGTTCTATATAATTACTGAAATTGGTGAGCAATATATATTCACCAAACTGATCGAGTGGTGTGCCTGTGTAACGAGGCAACCAGTCTTTTACGATATTTTCTTTGTTGTTCATGTTTGAGTTAGTTCTATACGAGACGAGTTTGCTTCACTCATCCTGATATGCATCGGGATTGGTTCGAAATGGCGGTTATTGAGTCTCCTTATATAATAAAAAAACCCTGCCTTTGTGGGGCAGGGTTATATTTTTTATTATATAAATTTCTTATTGCACAATTACTTTTTGTGTACTTAAGAAGTTATCTCCATTAAAATTGATAAAGTAAACACCAGCTGGCATGCCAGTGGCATCAAACATAAATGAGTTGAAACCAAGGGTAAAATCACCTCTTGAGAATGTTCTCATAGTTTTTCCTAAAGCATCAATAATAGAAACTTGAATATTGTGGTCTTCATTTAAGCCAAAATTAACTTTAGTCAATCCATTGGTTGGGTTTGGGATAACTTGGATATTTTGAACAGCATTAGGTTGTTGGTCTATTCCCAAGAAAGTGGTTGAAGTGTACCCAGCTTGCCAAACTTCTTTGGTACTAATGTCTTGCACCCAAAGAACGACCTCTAAATCACTGAATTCTTCAACTGAGTGATTTTTCTTAATATCTATTGGAGCCGCTCCACTAGCTGCCAAAGTATATATACCAGGGAAGGTGAATTTTAAGTTTTTAGTAGTCGTAACGTCTTTAGTCAAGCCACTAAGCAAAGTGCCATTAGCATTTGGAATCATTTTCTTCATCACATGATAGAACTCGGTTTCACCGTTGCTTTTAATATTCTTGGTTGTCATTTTTTCGCAAATAGCAGCAAATAAATATAATGAACTAGAAGTGACACCAGTCAATGGTTTAATATCAGCCTTAATACTGATGGTATTAAAGTTAAATGAACTAGTTGCACCAATTGTCATGAAAGCTGGTTTAGCTTGAGCATTATCAAAAAGACTAGAGGTATAGTTGTTTGCGTTGCCATCCCAACCACCGTCTAATTCCATGCGGGGGATAGAGGTAATACCATAATATGAAAGGCGGGTTCCACACTCAGAAGTATAATATGGATCACCACTACCAGGGAAATTCATTTGGTACTTTACTGTAACAAATTGATTAGCGTCTTTGGCCGCAGTGATAGCATCATAATTCTTATTTCCTGGAGCACAGGGCCCGCAAGTAGATGAAGTAAATACTTCATTTAAAATCACTCGATCGGCAAAATTGTCAACAACAGTAACAGTGAACGTAGCTTCATCATTGGTAGTTTTACCATCGTTCGACCCATTGATATTGGAGGCCCATACTTTTATTTGATAAGTTCCAGTTGCAGTAGGAGTCCATTTAGTAGCATGAGCTAAAGTTTGAGTGGCAAGCGGATCAATAGAAACGCTACTTGCAGCGGCAGTTACAGCACTACCTCCGTCAATAGAGTAGTTAAGGTCAGAAGCGGTAGCCTTGGCAGAACCCAAGTTCCTGAAATCGGCAGCAATAGTAAATGGAGCTTTATTTAAAATAAGATAAGGGGTTGAATTAATTTTTGTACAAGTTAAATCATTTGAAGGTTGTGTGCCTTGGGAGAAAGTATAATAGCTATTATCACCAGCGGTAAAATCGTTTTTTGTGATTTGTAATGCAGCTAAATTTGGTGAGCTTGTAACAGAAGTAGCTGTTGAGCCATCGATTTGTATTCCTGCACTTAACTTCACATTGTTAGTACAAAGTAGGCCAGCAGTGGTAACGCACAAAGTCTTCATATCAACAATATGAATATCATTTGAATTTTCTTCTAATACAATAGCCCAATATGTCCAACCAGCATTGATATTAGCTTCTCCGAAAAAGTTGAACCAAATCCAAAATTGGCGATTAGGTGAATTTCCATAGGTCTTGGTCATAATAGCACTTTTGTAGGCACCATTTGCTTGGGGTTTGATACCTAAAATGTTAACAGAATTGTTGGGTATGTTTGCATTAGGTAAGCTTAAGTTAGAATAAGAACTTGGCATCATGCTGGGAGTACCTGCATCAAAAGCAACTGATCCAAAATTACCAGCCGTAAATTTAGTTACGCTGTTGCCGTTGAATTTAAATGCGAAAGGCAAGGCAGTTTCTGTAGTATAAGCAAGGGATGAACCTGTTCCACCGCTCCACAATGTTGTCCAACCTACATTTTGAGCGGCAGGATATGGATTTTCACCGTCAGCATTAAGGCCACCAGGATTTTTTCCAGCATTAGCATTTGGGATGTAGTAGTACTGAGCTACAGCAGCTTGTAATATTAAAGCTGATAAAATTGTAAATAATAGTTTTTTCATTATAAAAATTGATTTTAGATTAATTTGGGCTGCTAAGGTACAATCAATTTTTACAATGGCAAAAAAAAGTTCCTTTTTCTTAAAAATCAATTTTTTTTAAAGAAAAAAATTATCAAACTCAAATACTTTTCTTTATTTTTGCGTGTAATTAACATTACTTATTAAAATGAAAAAAATTATTTCACTACAAGTTTTCCTATTTGCTACACTTGTTATGTTTGGTCAGCAGTTTACGCTTTCACAAAAAACTATCAATTTAGATGCAGGATTAGGTGGGACCCTTGCAAAGGTTGTTCAGATTACCAATAACAGCAGCACCGATTCCGATTTTACCTGGAACTTACTTAACTCTTCTCTCAAAAACACCTGGGTAGCTACTTTGTGCGACCCTAATGTGTGTCACAATATGCCTTTTAGTTCAAGCAATCCTTTTGTTGTAGGAAAAAATAAAACAAAAACATTTACGCTTGATGTGGAGACTATGAGTGAATGTGGCAGTGGTCAGATAGCTTTGGCTATTATGTTAAATTCAGACCCTACAAAAATTGATACACTAATTTTCAATTTGAAAACCTGGTGTGCAGGCATTGAAGATATGAAATCTAAAACACCCAATGTAATTTTGTATGATGCAGCAGATGCAGTGCAGATATCTGGCATATCAGATTTCAAGCAAGTGAAAATTTTAGATATGAATGGTAGAGCAGTTTCCACACAACAATTAAACGGAAACGATTTACAAAGTATTTCTTTACCTTTGCCCAAAGGTGTATACGTATTTCACTTCGAAAAATTCGGGATTGAAATAAATGTAAAATTTGTAAAGCTATAATATTCGTTTAGCTTTTGAAAAGTTTAAAACTTTCCAAAAGCTAATTCAAAAGTTTGAATCCCTCAACCGATTTAGATAAAGCTTTTACAAAACGGTTTTCGGAATCTTTAGCTTCGTAACGAAGTACGCAGACAATTACTTTATCGCCTTTTAAGCTGCATTTGGTATACAACAGTTGTTTGTGAGCAGGGTATTCACCTCTAAAATAAGCAGTCTGGTTTTGATAGTTATATTCTACTTTGGGGTATTTGCCGGCACCATATAATCCGGGCAAGTACCACTTTGTTACATAATCCTCAATGCCCATTCCTTTCTGGAGTTTTACCTCGGTGATTTCAAAAAATATATTTTTTCCGGGACTGCATCTTAATATAGGGTCATCAGGTTTTATTTTCTTTTCAAAATTATATTTCAAATTATAGTCTTGGGCATTGTCTACTTCAAATAGATACCCCACCTCTTTATCTATATAATAATTGCCCGCAAATTTATCTATTTTTGAAGGGCCATATTTCTCCTCAATCTCTTCAATCGTTTTAATGCCCATCTTAATAGTATCCATGTCGTCCAAATCTTTTAGGGAATCTTCTGCCGTGTCTTTATCCTTAACTAGCTCTTGAGCGTTATTATAATAGTCCCACGTAAAGTATAAGATACCTGTGAGAGATATTATAATTATAAAAGTAATACTGTATTTTTTTAATGATGCCATGTTTATATATTGTTATACAATCCTATCAATTTCCCTACCAATGAATCCCAAGAAAAATTCTTTTTATATTGTTCCACATTCGCTTTCATTAGGTCATGTCTATTGTTGTCATAAAAATCGTCAATACAACTTGCAACTGCCTCGGCATTTGGCTGGCACACATACCCAACTTTGTTGTGCGGAACAAGTTCGGCCAATCCACCCACATCGGTTACCAGCATGGGCACGTCATAATAGTAGGCAATCTGTGTAACACCACTTTGTGTGGCACTATGATAAGGTTGTACTACCATATCGGCGGCACAGAAATAATTAGGTACACGGCTGTTTTGTATAAAATCGGTATGCAGAATAAGGTGTTCCTGCAATTGATATTTTTCTATCAAATCGTAATATGGTTTTGAGTCTTCATAAAACTCACCTGCTATAATAACTTTAATTTTTTTTGATTGTTGGTTGAAGTATTTACTTTTAGTGAGCGATTCTAATAAGATATCTAAACCTTTATATTTTCTGATAAAACCAAAGAACAATAAATAGCGAAAATCTAGATCCAAATCTAATTCTTTCAAAGCTTTTTCCCTAGGTACCGCAGGGCCAAACGAATCGTACATGGGATGCGGATTATATACTTTTGGTTTGCCAGGAAAATGTATATCAATATCGTGCATTACCGATTGCGACATGGTGAGCAAAGCCTCCGTGGCATTAATAAAGTACTTAGTGAAAAGTGTATCGCCAGCCCTTTTTTCGTGGGGTATCAAATTGTCGGCAATGGCCAAAATTTTGGTTTTTTTATTTGATTTCACCAATCGTGCAATGCTGCCCAAACAAGGCCCCATAAAGGGCATCCAAAAACGGAACACCAAAAAATCGTAATTTTGTTTTTTATATTTTAGTCCTTTTGCAAGCCAATTGAAAGGGTTTACCGAATTAAGTTCTGTATTTATTATAATATCTTTAGGAGCAGGTTCGTCGCTATATTGAGTTTTGCCTGGGAATAATATATTGGGATATTGTAGACTAAAATTTAGAATTTCGCAATGATGGCCCAAGTCATTAAAAGTTTTGCATAGTCGTTCATCAAAAGTTGCCAGCCCGCCACGCAAAGGATGTGCAGGCCCCACAATTAATACTTTTAAGGTTTTTTTGTTAATGCTTTTTTCTTCTGTATTTCCCACTCCTGAATATATATATCTTTAAATTTGACAAAAAATTTAATATCTAAAGTTCGCGATTTGCAATGCAGTGTAGCACCATCATCTTTATATTTTGTATAGTCCCTTTTCGCATAGTTACGGGCTATAGCGGCAGAAGCCGAATCTAAACTAATCTTGTTGGTACTGGACATCAGCAAAATTTGGTCATACAAATTTTTTGCTGCGGTAAATGCGTCTGCCTGTTTGCTCATTGAATCCACATTCATGGTCATTTCGCATATATAAAAAAACTCTTGATTGGACGAATGCAACAGCACTAATAAAGGAAGTTTCACTACCCCAAATTTGATAGCCGCCTTTTTAGCATCATCATTGTTGACTGATGCGTTTACTGCTACAAATTTATTCTTAATTGATTTTACAAAGGTATCGCTCTCCATCACCTCTGCACTGAATTTTTCACATTGATGACAGTCATGTGAATTAAAAAATAGGAGCACTGGTTTATTCTCCGTTGCTGCATATTTTATGGCTTTTGCATAATCTTCGTTTTTTAAATAATTTAACTTTTTGCTAGGTTTCTCCGGAGTTTGAGACGCTGCAAATTGGATACTCAATGTGCTTGAGATAAAAAGGAATAGGATAGTTTTGTATATATATATCATACGTAAAAGACAAAACAAAGATAGGAAAGGCGGATTAAGTAGGAGAGAATTTTATGCACACTTAATCCAACTTTTGTAAGTCGTTAAGTTGCTTGTATATGCCTGGTTGCATAATCAACTGGGCATGTGTGCCTTGTTGCACTATTTTTCCTTTGTCCAGTACCGCTATCATGTCAGCATTTTGCACAGTGCTTAGGCGGTGAGCAATCACCAAACTCGTTCTGTTCTGCATCAGTTTATATAATGCGTCTTGCACTATTTTTTCGCTTTCGGTGTCTAAAGCACTGGTGGCTTCGTCAAGTATTAAGATGGGCGGATTTTTTAGCACAGCACGGGCTATAGAAAGCCTTTGCCGTTGCCCACCGCTTAATTTGTTTCCCCGGTCTCCAATCATAGTTTGGTAACCATTTTCCGTTTGCATTATAAAATCGTGGGCATTAGCAATTCGGGCAGCTTGTTCCACTTGTTCTTGCTGTATATGTGGCAATCCAAAAGCTATATTATTATATATACTATCGTTAAATAATATGGCTTCTTGCGATACTACGCCCAGCAAATCTCGCAGACTGTGAAGTTTAAGATCTCTTAAATCGTACCCATCAATTTTCACACATCCTTGGCTGGGGTCATAATAACGTGGAAGCATATCACTCAAAGTAGTTTTACCACTCCCCGAATGCCCTACGAGAGCTACCATCTGCCCCTTTTTAATAGTTAAGTTTATATCTTTTAGCACATAACCTGTATCGCCTTTGGTATAGGCAAAAGAAAGGTTTTCGAAGCTAATTTCTTTTTCAAAACTGTTTATATCAGTTGCATCAGGTTTCTCTATGATATCTTGAGGTACGTCCATAATCGAAAAAATCCTTTCGCCCGATGCAATACCTCGTTGTATGGCGGCAATGGCTCCAGTAATGTTTTTGGCTGGGTCCAATATTCGCATGTAAAATATTATATAGGTGATAAATTGTGCCGCCGTTAAACTCCCTTTATCCTCTAACAACATTGGGCCTACATATAATATAATAATCACGATTACTATATAAGCCATAAACTCAGTAAGCGGTGAAGCTAAATCGCGTCGGTAGAACATTCGCTTAATGGTGCGGGTATAATAAAAATTGAGATTTTCAAATTTCTCTTTTAAATAATGTTGTGCGTTGAATGCTTTAATAATGCGAGTACCTGATATTGTTTCTTCTGTAATAGAAAGTATACTACCCAAAGTATGCTGGCTTTCGATGGAATCTTTCTTGAGCCGTTTACTCATTTGCGAAATCAACAATCCCATTACAGGGAAAAGGATGATGGTAAAAAGGGTAAGTTTAACAGAAAGTACAAAGAGCACAATGAAATATATGATGATCATTAGCGGGTCTTTGAAAGCGGCCTGCAGCGAAGAAACAACGGTATCTTCAATAGATTGTACATCGTTTGACATGCTTGACATGAGGTCGCCTTTGCGGTGGTTACTAAAAAATGATAAATCTAAGGAAGTTATTTTATCATATATAGCCTGCCTCAAATTTTTGATTACATTCACGCGTATTTTTAACATGGTCCGCTGTGCCATGTAGCGACAAATATTTGACATCAAAACTGAGAATAGAATTAAGCCGCATATAAAATACAAAGAGCCCACACTTCCATATTCTTGCTGAGCCCTATTGAACCAATAATTAAACGAATCAGTTACATATTGAATAAAGTTTTCAAAGTGGGGGAGGGGTAATTCTTTTGCGGTGGTTTTGTAAAAAATCTTTTCCAAAAAAGGAATAACCAATGCAATATTGGCAATACCAAATATAATATTGAGAATGGCAAATAGGGCATATACAGGAATTAGGTTCAACGACGAACGAGCATATCCCAAAATACGGAAATAGGTTTTTTGGGAGCTCACTAAGGATGTTTTTTTAATTATATTATTATATACAAAGGTTTATAATGACCAAAGCAAATATAAGCTAAAAAATACTAGCTAAAAGAAGCTATCACAGTTTCGCCTCCCACAGTTTTGTCGCCCAATTTTATTTTTATTTGAGTGCCTACGGGTAGGTATACATCTACCCTGCTTCCAAATTTAATAAACCCCATTTCGGCTCCTTGCATTGCGGGCTGTCCTTCTTTACTATAGTTTACTACCCTGCGTGCCATTGCTCCCGCTATTTGACGGAAAAGAACTTCCTGCTTATTCTGAGGCTGTTCTATTACAATAGTAGTACGCTCATTTTCTGTACTACTTTTGGGATGCCAAGCTACCAAATATTTACCGGGATGGTACTTGCTATATTTTACAGTTCCACTAATAGGATTGCGGTTTACATGCACATTAAAAGGATTCATAAAAATAGAAATCTGAATTCGTTTGTCTTTGAAATATTCGGGCTCTTCCACTTCTTCTATTACCACTATTTTACCATCGCAGGGTGCTATAATATTATTTGCATTTATGGGAGTATGCCTAACAGGGTTGCGAAAAAATTGTAATATAATAGCAAAAACCACCACTGAGGCGAGCATCAGAAGCCCAACAATAATTTCATTTTGAGTGATAAATGTTAGTCCCCAATTTAACCCAGCCAATACTAGCGTAGCGATAAAAATGGTAGCAAATCCTTCTTTATGTATCATAAGAGTAGCAAGTATTTAGTATAAAGTAGCAAGTATAAAGTATAAATTATGTGGTAGCGAGTACGAGATTTGGTTTGGTACAGGAAATCGACCGTATGGCCCCATTCGCCGCGACGAACCAACCACGATAGCTATCGCGTCTGAATCCCAAATTAAAATACGCCGCGGAATTTCTGTGTATTGGCTACCTTGTCGATAGAAACCACATAAGCAGCTATACGCCAGCTCACATTGTATTTTTGAGCGGCAGCATATACTGATTCGAAAGCCATTTTCATGGTACGGTCGGCACGGCGGTTCACCCGCTCTTCTGTCCAATAATAACCTAGGCGGTTTTGCACCCATTCAAAATAAGATACCGTTACACCACCGGCATTAGCCAATATATCGGGCACCACCATAATTCCTTTATTATTCAATATTTCATCAGCATTCCACGATGTAGGGCCGTTGGCACCTTCTACAATAAGTTTGGCTTTAATGTCGTTGGCATTTTCTGCTGTTATTTGGTCTTCCATTGCAGCAGGAACTAAGAGGGTCACATCTAAAGTGAGCAACTCGTTATTGCTTATTTTTTGGGCACTGAAACCTTCAAGGGTTCCTTTATTATTGTCGCGGTAAACAATGGCTTCTTCTACATTAATTCCTTCGGGATTGTAATAACCTCCAGTAACATCGGATATAGCTACAATTTTAAGTCCTTGTGTGGCTAAAAGTTTCGCAGAAATAGACCCCACATTGCCAAAGCCTTGTACGGCACAGGTTGCACCTACTGGGCTAATTCCCATTTTGGCCATTGCACTGCGGGCTGTTACCATTACGCCACGCCCGGTAGCTTCCACACGGCCAAGTGAACCGCCCAATACCAATGGTTTACCGGTAACAACAGCAGGGCACGAATAGCCTTTTATTTTAGAATATTCGTCCATCAACCAGGCCATCTCTTGCGGGCCTGTTCCCATATCGGGTGCTGGAATATCTTTTTCGGGACCGAATACATCTATCATCGCAACAGTATAAGCCCGGGTCAATCTTTCAAGTTCGCCTTTGCTCATACTGCGTGGATCGCATTTAACACCACCTTTACCACCCCCGTAAGGGATGCCTACCACCGCACACTTCCATGTCATCCAAGCAGCTAGGGCTTTTACTTCGTCAAGGTTTACATCCATGCTATAGCGAATGCCACCTTTCGATGGGCCAAGGTTTGCATTGTGCACCACACGGAAACCTTCAAACACTTGCACTTTGCCATTGTCCATTACTACGGGCAAGTTTACAATCACCACTTTGGCGGGCGATTTTAAAACATTATATGATGAATCGTCTAGTCCGAGTGCTTTGGCAGCGATATCAAAACGCGACATCATGGACTCGAAAGGGTTGAGGTGGGTGTTGCTCAATGGAGCAGGTTCTTTATAAGTCATTCTTATGAATTTAGGGCTGCAAAAGTAGATAGGAAAATTTAGGGGGGCAAAGATATTTTACATTTTAAATTTAGCATTTTTTATTTTACAGGAGAAGTTGGAAGTTGGAAGTTGGAAGTGGCTGACGCTTGCTGCTTATATATACTTCAATCCGCAATAGTCTATATACTTTATACTCCCAATAATCCGCCTCCAACCCAACCCGTTTTGCAATCGGCTTGCTAAAGGGAATGGATTTATAAACCCCGTTCTTCCAGATTTGCAACCCCCACAGAAATGCCGGGGTTGTTTTGTTATATATAATATTTTAAAACCTAAAACTTATAGTTATAAGTAAGCATCATGGTATAAGATTGTTTCCGCACAATGGCACTTTCATAAGGAAGCGAACTGATACTGTATGGGGTAAAATAATCTTTACCTACCATATAACCTATGGCCATATCTATGGAACTATATTTATTGGTAATTCCTAGCCCACCACTTAGTAAATGTCTCGAGGAAGATGCTGCAGCATAAGTACTTTTATCAGCATAAGGGCTGGCCATATATGCGTAGCCACAACGCAAAAAAGTGTTTTCAAAAAATAGTTCTCCACCTGTACGTATATTCCATACGGGGTTATACATATTTATAATATTTTTATTCTCTTGGTTGAAATCATAAAGAGTGGAAGTAAGGTTTCCATTTGAATAATTTACAAATTCAGCATCCAAGCTCCACAAACCTTTTTTCTCTTTTACTAGAGCCAAGCTTAATACCAAACGACCCGGGCGATATGCACGGTAGGAAAAATTTTGCTCATCAGATCCATTTATATAGTTACTACTACCGTTAATGGGCTTATCGAATATTGAAGATACACTATAGCTATATTGGTCGGTAAGGCTATATACCATGGGGCTGTGATAACTCAAGCCGATTCTAAATAAATTATCGGCTCTATATATTGCTCCCAGTTTGAAACCTGCACCGCTTCCACTGGTAAACAGTTTTTGATTATATTCCATATTTTGTATGTATGCTGCAGTATTATCTATATCGTTTTCTTGGTAGTTCAAGGTGGAGTGGAAACGTATGGTATGTATAATAAAAGTACCACCAATAAACCAACGATGGGAATAACTGGCTGCTAATCCCGCAGTGAATTCATTAACATTGCCACGCAATATATTTTGCCCCGATTGCAAAAATGCTGGCCTTGGCGTGTTGTTATTTTCAATAAAGGAAGGAACATATTGACCAAAAGTACCCGACGATTTAATTACCCCCGATTTGTAGGCAAGGGCAAAAGGATCGGCATAGTTTTCGTCCAATTCATCGGTACTATATCCATTTGCCTGCTGGGCAAATAGATCGGCAATGGAACTTTTACTATTGCGGCCACTAAAGGAATATTCTTCATACAATGGGGTTACTCTATTATAGGCAAACAAGAGATTCACATTGGCCAATCCATCAGAAATTGGTTTGCCATTATTGTCATATTTAATGCCTGTTAACACAATTCCCATAGAAGGAAAATTGAGATTGAAACGGTTGGCTTTAGCAATATCTCCAACATAGTTAGCAGAAGAAATGGTTTGCAAGGTGCCACCACTACAGCTAAAGAGATTATACCTATTTACTGCAATACCAGCAGGGTTTATGCTATAGGATCCGATATCGTGACCCAATGCTCCCATAGCTCCACCCAGCGATAAACTTCGGGCAGTACTATAGGGAAAAAACCTACTGTAACGCAGCATGTCTTGTTCATTTTGTGCAAGTGCAAAAGGGATAAAAAACACATAAAAAATATTAAAAACAACTATACTTTTTAAAAGCTTCATGGCTTTATTTTTATTATATTATAGTAGATTCTATAAGGCGATTGTAAAATCCTATCGGTGTCTTCCACCTCCTCCATTACGCGAGCCGCCACCGCCCGATGAGCCACTGCTGCCTCCACTGTTAGAACCGCCTCCGCCAGACCGAGGGCTTGGTGAACCAAATGAAGTATTGGAGCTGGGGCTTGAGGAATTTGAACCTTGACGATAGTTGGTTTGAGGAGTAGAACTAACCTGTGCAGGTTGGTTATAAGTAGGACGTGCTGCTGGTGTAGCTACCTCTTGTTGCGGAGTGGATGTATGTGTTTGCGGTGCAGGTTGGTTGTTTTGCGGAGTAGCAGCAGGATAATACGAAGTTTGCGGGCTATTGAATGGAATGCGGTTGTGAACTTGCACATTGCCCGAGGGAGTTGTAGCCTCAGCTTGCACCGCTGCTCCAGGCTTGTTGAATGAAGCACTCACACCAGCATTCTGCCCTGGAGTACTGCCGCCTATTCCAGTTCCTCTGTGTTGCTGAGGTGCTGTCCGTTTTTGTGTGGACGAAGTGCCACCAGAGTTATATCCATTGTTATTTTTGTTATAAGAATAAGAATTATACTGGGTTTGCGGCGAATAATAATTATAAGGGTTATTGTAATTATAAGCACTGTAGCCGTACATACCTATATTATTATATGGATTATAATAGGTATTATAGGGGCTGTAGGTCATACCATATCCCGTATTAAAACCATACATGCCATAACCAGGATAAAAATTGTTGCAAGCACAGGAGTTGTTAGTTGCAGGATCGGGTGAAGCAATATTGGTATTAGTTGGCGTTTGTGTTTGATTGGCATTATACGTAGCTGCGTATGCGTTTTGTTTTTCTTGTTCACGTTTCAAAGATTCTTGCTCGCGTGCTATTTGTATAACTTGGATGTGCTTAAAATCGCCACCCACAGTATATACATCGTCCATATTTTTTGTGGTGTTTTTTATAGTGCCACAACTAGTTAGTGCAAAGGCTGTTATTATATAAACAGCGGGTCCAATATTTTTCATGATTTGATGATATTAGGTTTTGGAGAGGGACAAGGGTTATTTTTGCCGTAAAATTACACAAAAATTATTCCTTTACAACAAGAATTTTAAATTTTTACATGGATAACCAAAAAATAAAACGCAGCGACGATTATTCAGGCTGGTATAATAACTTAGTAAAGAATGCCGACCTTGCCGAACACTCTGCTGTGAAAGGCTGTATGGTCATTAAACCTTATGGTTATGCCATTTGGGAAAAAATGCAGCAAGAGCTCGACCGCAGATTTAAAGACACGGGACATGTGAACGCGTATTTCCCCTTATTCATCCCCAAATCATTCTTTACCAAGGAAGCAAGCCATGTGGAAGGATTTGCAACAGAGTGTGCCGTGGTTACCCATTACCGTCTCAAAAATGTAAACGGAGAAATGGTAGTTGACCCCGATGCCAAACTTGAAGAAGAACTTATAGTTCGCCCCACTTCAGAAACTATTATATGGAATACTTATAAAGGGTGGATACAAAGCTATCGTGATTTGCCTTTGCTCATAAACCAATGGGCTAACGTGGTTAGATGGGAAATGCGTACCCGTTTATTTCTGCGTACTACAGAATTTTTATGGCAAGAAGGACATACAGCTCATGCTACCGAAGCCGAAGCTGTGGAAGAAACCCGCAAAATGCTAGAAGTATATGCCGACTTCGCAGAAAATATTTTAGCAGTTCCAGTTATTAAAGGTGTGAAAACCGAAACCGAAAGATTTGCAGGTGCACTAGATACTTATTGTATTGAAGGTTTGATGCAAGATGGAAAAGCTTTGCAAATGGGAACTTCGCATTTCTTGGGGCAAAACTTTGCCAAAGCGTTCGATGTAAAATTTGTAAGCAAAGAAAATAAACAAGAATTTGTATGGGCAACTTCTTGGGGCGTATCTACACGTTTGATGGGAGCATTAATTATGGCTCATAGTGATGACGAAGGATTGGTATTGCCTCCACGATTGGCTCCTATCCAAGTTGTAATCGTTCCTATATATAGAAGTGATGAGGAACAAACAAAGGTTTTGGAAGCGGGCGATAAAATATTTGCCGCACTCAAAGCAAAAGGCATTAGTGTAAAATTTGATAGTCGAGATACACATAAGCCAGGTTTCAAATTTGCCGAATGGGAACTGAAAGGTGTACCTGTTCGCATAGCTATTGGCCCCCGCGATTTGGAAAACCAAACCGTTGAATTAGCCCGTCGTGATACCAAAGAAAAACAATTGGTTTCTATTACCGATTTGGAAAATAAGGTCGAACATTTATTAGAGCAAATACAGCAAAACATTTATCAAAAAGCCTTGGATTTCCGCACTGAGAAAACTTATATAGCTGATAACTGGGACGATTTTGTGAAGAAAGTAGAATTAGGTTTTGTATATGCACATTGGGATGGAACTGCAGAAACAGAAAAGAAAATAAAAGAACAAACCAAGGCAACTATACGTTGTATTCCTTTACACAATGAGCAACAAGCAGGCAAATGTATATTAACAGGAAATCCTTCCACACAAAGGGTCTTATTTGCCAAAGCGTATTGATAAAATAATTGCGTAACTTCGCACTCCTTTTAATAAAAGAATTTAAAATATAAATGGAAAACAATTATGTGATTATAATGGCAGGTGGCATAGGAAGTCGCTACTGGCCAGTAAGCCGTGCCAGCAGACCCAAACAGTTTATCGATATTTTGGGCACGGGCAAATCGCTTATCCGACATACCTACGAAAGATTTGCCCGAAAATATAAACCCGAAAATATTTGGGTGGTCACCAATGAACATTATAGAGGTTTGGTGAAAGAACAAATTCCTGAAATGGCCGATATGCAAATATTGGGCGAACCTTCTGGAAAAAATACCGCTCCTTGTATAGCTTATGCTACTTATCGCATTATGCAAATGGATCCCAAAGCTACCTGTATGGTGGTGCCTAGTGACCATTTAATTATGGACGAAACTTTATTTCTGGAGTGCATGGAAATAGCCCGCGATTTTGCTACCGAAGCAGAAGCCTTTGTTACCTTAGGTATTAAACCCACACGTCCCGATACAGGTTATGGTTATATACAATACTTGGAAGCAGAAAAAAGTCCCAATGTACATAAAGTAAAAACATTTACCGAGAAGCCCGATTTGGAATTGGCAAAAACTTTTTTGGCCAGTGGAGATTTTGTGTGGAATGGCGGAATATTTGTGTTTAAAGCCAGCACGATGAAAGCCGCATTTGAAAAGTATCTACCCGATTTGCACAATCTTTTCAGGCAGGGAAAAGGTTTATATAATACTTCGGATGAAGCTACATTTATCAATAAGATATATCCCCAATGCCCTAGCGTTTCTATCGACTATGGTATTATGGAAAAGGCAAATAATGTATATACTATTCCCGCAAGTTTTGGTTGGAGCGATTTAGGTACCTGGAACAGTATATATGATACTATGGACAAAGATGCCAGTGGTAATGCAGTAGTAGGCAAAAAAGTAAAACTATTTGAATGCAATGGCAATGTGTTAAATATGCCCCACGACAAACTCGTTATTATGAAAGGCGTAGATAATTTAATAGTAGTGGAGAAAGATAATATATTATTGATTTGTGATAAAGATTTGGAGCAGGAAATAAAGCAAGTAGTAACTGACATCAAACTTGAGTTTGGTGAAAAATATGCTTAATGACGGAAGCAACGTTGCATGGAATTGTATACAAATCTACTGGTAGTTGGTATGATGTTCGATTAGAAGATGGGCAAACTATTAAAGCCCGCGTAAAAGGAAAACTCAAATTACAAAACCTGCGAAGTACCAATCCCATTGCGGTGGGCGACAAAGTATTATTACAAGACGAAGCACCCGACTATAATATAGTTTCGGTATTGCCACGCGAAAATTATGTAATTCGCAAATCAAATAAACTATCCAAACAAACACAAATTATTGCAGCCAATCTCGACTTGGCATGTATTATAGTTTCCTTGGTCGACCCACGAACTTCTACAGGATTTATCGATCGATTTTTGGTATGCACAGGTTCTTATCATATTCCCACTTGCATTGTATTTAATAAAATAGATTTATATGGTCATGCTGAATTCTATAATGAACTGAAGGGATTATATAATAGTTTGGGATATCAAACGCTCGGAATTTCTGCCACACAAAAAAATGGAATCGATGATTTTATTGCTTTATTGCAAAACAAAACAACATTGTTTGCAGGGCATTCTGGAGTGGGAAAATCTACTTTATTAAATGCATTGGTTCCCGAAGCTATACAAAAAACCAGTGATGTTTCTGGCTTTAGCGGACACGGAAAACACACGACTACATTTGCCCAAATGTTCGACCTGCCCGGCATAGGTCAAGTAATTGATACACCTGGTATCCGCGACTTTGGTGTAGTAGGTGTAGATGACCAAGAACTTGCACATTATTTTCCTGAAATGCGTGCACTAATATCGGGATGCAAATTTAATAATTGCACCCATATTCATGAACCTGGTTGTGCAGTATTGCAAGCAGTAGCAGAAGGCAAAATAAATAATGGACGATATTATAATTATGTGAGTATATATAATAATGAGGATTTTATGGATTGATGGATATTACCGACATGGCGAGCGTCCCGAATTTTATTCGGGAGCGTGGCAATCTCTTGAAATTGGAACCGTTTAATGAATTTCATATTGTGAAAGTCTAGGTTATGTATCCTTTTTCTCATACAAAGATAGTTGAAAAATGACAGTCGTAATTTGACAGTTGTAATCAACTCAAAAATGATTCTTTTCATTTCCCCATTACCCATTCGCCGCGGCTAACACTCGATGTTAAGAGGAACTCCAAACTATTATAAAAAAAATCGTAATTCATAATTCGTAATTCGTAATTTTGTCGTCATGGAACACATCACACTCATCGGCGGCGGACTCTCAGGATCCTTACTCAGTGTATATATGGCAAGGCGGGGATTTAAAGTGGATTTATTTGAACGCAGACCCGATATGCGTAGCAATAAAATATCAGCAGGAAGGTCTATCAATCTCGCACTTTCTAATCGTGGTATTAATGCTTTAAATAAAGTAGGACTTACTGAAGATATATTGAGTGATGCCATTCCCATGCATGGCCGTATGATGCATAGCCGCACAGGCGAACTCAACTTTCAACCTTATGGCACAGCAGGGCAATGTATATATTCTGTTTCGCGTGGCAGATTGAATACACGTTTACTCGAACTTGCCGATGAATATGAAAATATAAACTTGCATTTCGATGCAAAATGTACAGATATAAATATACAAAAAGCCACGGCAACTTTTGAAATGGCAGATGGAACGGAGCAAACATTTGCAGCCAATCATATTATAGGAACCGATGGAGCCTTTGCCGCTACTCGTGGGCGTTTGCAGGTAACCGATAGATTCGATTATAGTCAGAGTTATTTGCATGTAGGTTATAAAGAATTATGTATTCCTCCTGGGCCAAACGGTGAATTTAAAATGGAGAAAAATGCATTACATATATGGCCACGTGGTGCGTTTATGATGATAGCTTTACCCAATCCCGATGGTACTTTTACCTGTACTTTATTTTTGAGTATTGAGGGAATTGTATCTTTTAATAATTTAAAAACCGAAGAAGATATTATACATTTTTTCGAAAAAGAATTTCCCGATGCTCTAACATTGATGCCAACTTTGGCAGAAGATTTTTTTGCAAATCCAACAGGGTCATTAGTCACTGTAAAATGCTGGCCTTGGGCGGTGGATGATAAAGTAGCTTTGCTAGGCGATGCGGCACACGCGGTCGTTCCTTTCTTCGGACAGGGAATGAATTGCTCTTTCGAAGATTGTGTGGTGATGGATGAATGTATTGAAAAATATTTGCCTGATTGGAGTATGGTATTCGACGAATATCAACAATTACGCAAACCCAATGCTGATGCCATTGCCTCACTTGCTGTGCAAAATTTTTATGAGATGAGCGATAAAGTAGGCGATGCAGAATTCCTACACCGCAAACATATAGAACACGATTTATGCGATTTATATCCTGATATATTTCAATCGCAGTACGAGTTGGTTACCTTTAGTCAAATCCCGTATCTGCAAGCCCAGCAGCGTGGCCCCATCAATGATCAGATACTAAGTTATATCATAGACCAAAAACTCGAAGATCAGATTAAAAATAGAAGTATTATAGAGCCGGTTATTAGGAAATTTGCCAACTATTTATAATGGTTAATGGTTAAGGATAAATGATGTCCGCCGCGGCGGAATGAATGATGAACGGGTTTTTTGTCATGCCGTCCCGCAAGCTTGCGGAAGAGGCATCTACAACTCACCTGATAGAACTAAGGTACGCCATCGGCGGGCCTCGCCCACTCGGGATCAACGAGCTGAATATATATATATATACCTATCGTAATTCGTTTCGCCGCGGCGAACGACATTCGTAATTTTCTTATTCCTCTTTCACCACTTTATATATATTAGTTTTACCATCCTCCACTACCACAAAGAAGTATACTCCCGCAGCATAAGTTTCATTCAGAAAAACTTTATATGTTTTATCAGAAAATTTGCTGTTCAAAATCTGTTTTGCAAAATCATCATATATATAATGTTTTGATTGCCTTTTGGGCAAACAGAAATCCCACTTGCAAAAGTATTATAATCAGAAACATGGCCCCATCAAAATTTACAAGGTGCAATTTAAAGACCTAGCTTAGAATCTGAAATTCATTACAACAGTAATTCGGCTATCATACTTTTGTAAATCAGGTCTCCATGGAACTACTGTGGTCGGGCCATTTGTCCAGCCCGAAGGTGAAGTGGTTCCGCCATGCCCAGCGAAATAGGGAATATTCGCCTGCCTATAGCCGTATTCAATTCTAAAGGTAGTAAATTCGGTAGGCATAATATCAAAAGTAAATGTTCCTTGCTTTATGATTAAAGGCTTTTTAGGATTTAATGCAAGTTCATCGGTATAAGCACTGGGGGCAACTGGCGACGGAGAAAAAGCCAGATATTGTCCACCATTTGAAAGCACATCTCCCCTTAAAGTAAAAGCAATTTTATTTTTATATAACCATATACGATTGCATATAGAGGTACCATACATATAATGTTCTTTCGAGGTAACTGAATCTTTGGCATCCATACCCTTTTCAAAACCATAATGCGAGTTTATACTAAAGGCCATTTGCGAAATTCCTTTCGATTTCGGTTTGTTCAGGTATCTTGCTACAATACTATTGTCGTGGTGAAAACGCATTCTCTGCGATTGGTTCCCCAAGGTATCCGGATTCTGCGTATCGTGACCGTAGTAAAAATTAGCTACATACTGAATATTTTCATTGGGACGCCAATAGGTTGAAGTACCTATGCCAGGCGATTTCCCAGCACTATTATAGGATTGCCATCCATTAAGCATCAATATTTCCTGTTTAAACTTTTTGGTTGGGTAAATCTGTAACCTAGCACCTTGAAAGTAGAATGGCGTAAACTCACAAACAGTGCTTCTTTGGAAGCACCAATTATCCTGAACTATATAACTTTCGAGTCCCATATAACTCATGAAAATTCCAGCTTCAAGGTTAATGCCGTACCACTTATTGAAATGGTAACCTGCCGCACCCTCCCTTATATATTTGAGGTTGCCAATGGATGTGTTTCTGCCACGGTTAACTGTTGGGTCAAGGTCTTGTACTATATTGAGCATAGCTCCATATTGTAACAATATTCGCCCTATCATATTTTTATAGGCTACATCAACACCAAGGCTGGCAAGGTTTATATGGATTTCGTTATGCCGCCCAATGGTTGATGAAATAGTATGTGTATTGTCTACAGGGTCGGCAAAATTGTAATTGTAATCGGCATCCATATAACCAATGCCCGTAATAATAGTTTGACCAGTTGTTTTATCTTTCACCGCTAAAATAGGATTTGTTATCCGACTTTGGCCATTCATCCAAGTTAAATCCATTCCTTCAAAAGGGATTTTATACGTACTGTCACTTTGTGCATTGCATGTGATTACACCTAGGAAGAGAAAAATTGTACAAATACTTTTCATTTATTATATATATGTTGTCGAAAATAGTGTTAAAGAATAAGTAAAATACTATTATTCATTTGTCGCTAACCAATTGCAAAACTAAGGATTTTTTGTGAAGCTTTTTTACAAAAAGAGCAACCTCGTTCTCCCGATTGTTTCAGAGCCCCTCTTGATAATTTATACTGACATCCCGAGCGTGCCCCAATATATGCGTAAAAGGTGCTACTTTATACTTCCAACCGCGACGGGCTATATACTTGATACTATTAGAGGGCGTGCCGCCGAAGCGGCGTCGGGCTATACGCATTATCCCGCTAGTTACCGGGATGCCGGCTTCTATCCCTCACGCGGCTAAAACAACTCAATAATTTTACTAACGAAGTTCTTTAACAACTTTATATATATTATTTCTACCACCCTCAATTACCACAAAGAAATATATCCCAGTTGCGTAATTTTCGTCGAGAGAAACCTTATATGTTTTGTCCGAAAATTTCGTATTCAAAATCTGCTTTCCAAAAGCGTCATATATAGTTATAATTTTGTTTGAAGTAGAATTAAATTCCATAATTACATCTCCATTTGTTGGATTTGGAAATATATTAATTTCAGCATCATTAATAGCTGAAATGCCCGTCCAACCTACAGTATACAAAACAGACGTGCCATTGCAAGCATTGCTGTCTGTAACAAATACTGTATAGTCTCCATCCGTAAGTGGAGTATAATTTTGTGAAGTAGCATTATTTATAATACCATTATTCAAATACCATTGGTAAGTATAATAATTCCCCGTTTGCAAACTATTACTCACTTTCGTTATTACAGGAGCAGGATTGGCAAAAACAGTTATATTAATGGAATTAGAAGAATCCCCACAGCTGTTACTATCCTTTACTTTTACATAATAATTTCCTGAAGTTTTTACTATAATACTTTGTGTAGTATCCCTCGTATTCCACAAATAGCTTTTGAATTTTCCTATGCTTAATATTGCACTGTCACCTTCGCAGAAATGTGTGGGATTGCCTGATACTGTTGGAACAGGAAGCTGACTAATACTTAAGTTTAACGCAATAACAGAATCGCATCCCAAGTAATTTTTCAGAGTATCATAATATATTCCAGTGCTTGAAATATTAATTCCGCCAAAGTAATAAGTGTTCCCCTGACATATAGCTGCATGAATACTTGAGGAATTATTGGACAAGACACTCAAGTTCAATAGAACAACGGAATCACATCCCAGATAATTTTTTAAAGTATCATAATAGGTTCCTGTATTTGAAATATTTTTCCCGCCAAAAATATAAGTATTGCCTTGGCAAATGAAAGTATTAATTGCTGATGAGTTTGCAGGATTAGTATTGATTGTAACTGTATCATAGTTAGTACAACCTGTAATAGAATCAGTCGCTTTTAAATAATAATTGGTCGCCGATGAAGGCAGTACCAGCGGATTAGATACAGTACTATAATACCCAGTAGGAGAAGATGTCCAATTGTATAATATTCCAGAAGTTTTTAATAAGCCTATAGTTATATAGTTTCCAATGCAAATAGCAGTGTCTACTCCAGAAAATGCTGTTGGTAATGAATAAACTATGATAATAGTTTTTATTGTATCATTTGATGTTATCTCATCTTGAACTGCATTTGGCTTTACCGACCACACTACAATTTGAATACTTCCAGGTTTAGAGAAAAAATACGACCCAATTAATACACTTACAGAACTATCTTTTTTTATTTTTCCTTTCCATAAAATCCCTTTTTGCATCACCCCATCAACACTCCAGTAAATGCTATCGGATTTGAGGGTATCTATACCAAAATTTTTAAGCGTAATTTTAACGGTTCTATTTCCCGGGCAAAATGAATTTACGGGGTAAATAAGAGCTGTTGGCCCAGCATTATTTCTAGGGGCATAAGGAAATTTAGCCAAAAAGGCATCATTGTTTGATGAACCTATTGTTTGATATGCTCCCGAGGTAGCTATACCTGAATAACTAAAAGTATTTCCAGTTATATATATACTCCCCGAATCACCTTTTGATATCCCTGTTCCATTATCTAGTGCGGTTCCTCCATAATAGGTAGCCCATTTAAGTTTTGCGGCTCCTGAAAATTTAGAAACAAATGCATCATAATATCCAGCAAAATAAGTCTGATTAGCACCATACGTGGCAATCCCAGATGTACTTTTAGTGTTTCCTGTTATAAATATATTATTAGAGTCATCTGCGGCAATGTGTCCAGCTACATCATCACTTTTACCACCATAATAACTGCTCCATTTTCTATTTCCTGTATTTGAAAATTTTGCTATGAAAACGTCAGTTCCTCCAGCAATTGATTTTTGGTGTGAACCAAGAGTAGTAATCCCAGAACCACTTTCAGTATACCCAGTTATATATATATAATTTGAATCATCTATTGTAATACCGCTACTATACTCATTTTCACTTCCCCCAAAATAGGTACCCCAAATCCTATTTCCAGTATTTGAAAATTTTGTTATGTATGCATCGTATTTACCTGCAATAGAAGTTTGATAAACATTTGAAGTCGTAATATTAGTTTTGCTACTTGTATATCCAGTTATATATAAATAATTTGAATCATCAGTTGCTATATCGACGTTAAAATCAGGATTATCACTCCCATAATATGTAGCCCAAATAAGCACTCCATTTTTTGAAAACTTTGCGATAAAAGCATCTATATTGCCTCCATAAGAACTTTTGAACGCCCCTGTTGTTGCTATGTTCGAGTCGCTATATGTATATCCTACAATATATGTGTATCCTGAATCATCTGACAATACTGCTTGGCTGTAGTCATAATTTTCGCCTCCATAATATGTAGCCCAAATAAGATTACCTGTATCTGAAAATTTAGCAAGAAAGACCTCTTCTTTTCCCCTGCGTGAAAATTGATAACTACCTGAAGTAGCAATACCTGAATCGCTTATCGTATATCCAGTTACATATATATTATTTGAATCACCAATATCTATCCCATAACTATATTCATTGGATTTTCCACCATAATATGTAGCCCACATAAATTTCCCACCACTCGAAAACTTTGCAATAAAAACATCTATTTTACCAGCATTTAATATTTGAAATGCATTTGAACTACTTATTCCAGTTGTACAAAAAGTATTTCCGGTTATGTATGCAAATCCTGAATCGTTTATTGTTAAATTAAGAGCATAATCATTGTCTCCACTCCCCCCATAATACGTCCCCCAAACCAAACTCGGATCCACCACCAAAGTATTATGTTCTGTATTAATATTTTTGCCACTAAAAGATACAATTCCACCTTTCAATACATAATTAACCATAGGTTTTTCAGCAGTAGTATTTGTATAATATACAGCGGGAATAGTTTCGGTAAGTTCTCCTAAAGTACTTGTTATCTTTATAGTGTTGTCAAGTAATACAGGCATTGTGCCATTATACTTCAATTGTATATCATTGATGTTTCCGCCTGCTCTTATGATAAAATTATACTTAATAGAATTGGTGGTTTTACCATTAGCAATAAATTCAATATCTATATTATGCCAAACGTCTTTTAATATAGTTTTGGTATAGCCATATATATTGGTTACACCTTGTTCGCCTGTATATTCAGTATAATAGTTTTCGTAATAATCACTGCGGCCTTCTTTTATAATAATTGGGTGAGGATTGCCATTCATAAAATCTATATCAATTCTGTGGCTTTCAAATACTACACTGTCATTGATATGTTTGGTTTCAGTCCGCCGCAGCGGAATCGAATCCATCTCAAACATTTCATCTTTCTTTTGCTTTTGATAAGTTTTTGAAGAGACCAATTCATAACTCATGCCTTGGTCTTTAATAGCTAATGTAAATCCATTTGCAGAAAAAATCATCCTAACATCATTTCGCACTTTTCGGTTTTGGTCAACCACCTGTCCTTTGTTTTCATATAATAAAGCAGGTCTTTTTGAATGAATTTTTTCTACCTTTTGAGCAAGTGTGGAGGGGATTTGCAAAAAAAAGTATGATGCAGTTTAAATAAAGTTTTTTATACATTCAGGTTGTTTTGTGCTAAGCGAAGGTAATTGCAAAACATAACAATAGGATCAAAAAAACAAAAAAATATTGCAAAGCTAGAAAATACAAAAAAAATCGCTTAGTTTAACTATACCGAAACTCAATATATTATAGCCAAAAAAAGGGGGACTAATCCCCCTGCATCCCGATAATTATCGGGATTAAGCGGGGCTTTCGGGATGTAGTTCGGCATTGCCATTCTAAAAACTAAATCCGCCGCTGGCGGAGAACTATTATAGTTTAATAAATGGTATTAAATAGGGCTAAGCGGTTTTTCTTAAATTATATATAATGTATTATTCTATTTCCTTCACCTCTTCCACCACCACCACTTCTTCATCACTACTCCACTTACGTGGGCCTCCCATAATACGTTCACGCAGGCGTTCGTTAATTAAATACATGGCTGGAACTAATATAAGCGTGAGGAAAGTTGCAAAGCCAAGTCCATATATCATAGTCCATGATAAGGGACCCCAAAATGCTACCGAATCACCACCAAAGAATATATGTGGATTGCCATTGGAAAATAAAGTATAAAAATCAATATTAAGTCCAACTGCCAATGGCATTAAACCCAGTATAGTTGCAGAGGCAGTAAGTAACACAGGAGTCATACGGGTACGTCCTGCTTCTATCACTGCGGCTTTTAGTTCCCAACCTTGCTGCATCAGCATATCTGCAAACTCCACCAGCAAAATCCCATTTCGCACCACGATACCCGCCAGTGCTACAATTCCAATACCTGTCATGATTATAGAAATATCCATTCTAAATATAACAAAACCCAATAAAACACCAATGATAGAAAATAGGATTTCGGATAATATAATTAAGGGTTTTGTTACTGAATTAAATTGTAATACCAATATTAAAAATATTAGGCCCAAAGATATAAGCATGGCCCTGCCGAGGAATGAACCTGTTTCTTTTTGTTGCTCTTGCTCACCTCCAAATTGTACTACTATATTACTCGGTACTTTAAAACCTTTTAGTTTTTCTTGAACCACTGCCACTACTTCGTTTGGGTTGTATCCGTTTAATACATTACTACCCAAAGTAACTATGCGATTTTGATTTTTGCGATGTATAGCACCGTAGCCATGTGTATATTCTATTTTAGCTACCGATGCAAGAGGAACTTGTCTAATTGCTCCTTGCATATTCATGTCACGATACGTAATTTTCATATTGAGCATATCGTCCAAATTATCGCGGTCGTTTTCTTTCAATCGCAATACAATGGGATAGTCATCATTCTCGTCGCGGAACTTCGAAATTTCTGTTCCTGCAAGTGCTTTGCGAATTTCGTTTCCTATTTGGCCTGTATATAATCCTTCACGCAAGGCACGGTCGCGATCTACTTGTATTAGTATTTCGGGTTTGTTACTATTAAGGTCACTTTTTAATTCTTCCACACCACCAATTTTGCAGGAATCTAAATATTTTTTTAGACTACGTCCTGTGGCAGTGAGTTCTTTTAAATCGTCACCCATTATTTCTATACTAATAGGCTTGCCAGTAGGGGGGCCTGCTTTTTCTTGGTCGATCGTAATTTCTACACCAGGTATTCCTTTCACTTCACTTCGTACTTTATCTAAATAATCGGAGGTAGATTTACCGTTACGTTTTGCAAATTCTACAAATGCTATAGAAACTTTTGCTTTGTGCGAACCGGGCGATTGATCAGGGTCTCCGGGGTCATTGGCACCTATAGCTACATTGGATATAACAGATTCTACAATTCCACCGTCGTTTATTTCGTCGCCCACCACTTTCATTACTCGTTTCTCCACTATTTTAGTTAATGAGTCGGTATAGGTTACGTCACTGCCCACAGGAGTATTAATAAATACATTTACAAAATTGGGTTGGCCTTTAGGAAAAAATACAACTTTAAGTCCAGACATTCCTACTAGCATAAATGATAATATTAATAGTAGAAACGTGCCACCAAGCATTAATGCAGGGCGTTTGCCCTTAAGCACACGATTCAATAATCTCTCATAACTATTAATAACTTTTGGCCATACTTTTTCTTGGAAATTTTTGATAGTACTTTCCAAAACATAACGGTGAAATAGTACCAATAAATATATAACAACCATTAGATTTCCCATAAAGAAACTCCCTTGTATATATCCTATAAAAGCTAAAACAGCAAATAATATTAAACCATTTCTGCGGCTCTTTTTTCGTTTTGCTTTATCTACAAATTCTGCTCCATGTGGTTTCATAAATTGCACTGCAAATACAGGATTGAATATATAGGCCACCACCAATGATGCAAGCAAAGTTACTATTAAAGTAATAGGCAAATAGAACATGAATTTTCCTATAATACCCGTCCAGAACGCCAGTGGGATAAAGGGTGCAAGCATGGTGAGTGTACCCGCAAGTACAGGAACAAATACTTCACCCGCTGCATATTTTGCCGCTTTCACAATAGGGACTTTTCCATTATTAAATATACGGTGCGTGTTTTCAATTACCACAATTGCATCATCCACCACAATACCTAATGCCAATAAAAATGCAAACAGCACTATCATATTTAAGGAGAAACCAATACTGGGGAAAACTAAAAATGCAATAAAGCATGATAGCGGAACGGAGAGGCCAACAAATATAGCATTGGTAGCCCCCATAAAGAACATTAATATAAGGGTAACTAATATAAATCCTATTACAATGGTATTAATCAAATCGTGAAGTGTTACACGTGTTTGGCTCGATTGATCGCCTGTAATACTAACCTCTAATTCTTTGGGAAATTGTGTGTTTTTGAGATGTTCAACTATACCTCTAATCGTGTCGCTGGATTGTATTAAATTTTCACCAGCTTTTTTAATTACATTTAAAGTTACTACATTCTTTCCTTCCAGTCGTGCATAGCTTTCGCGTTCTTTATAAGTGTCTAGTATATCGGCAATATCTTTTAAATATATAGTAGCACCACTCATGGATCGTATAACAATATTCTCCATTTGTTTGGGGTCTATAAACTGACCTTTTACACTGATGGAACGATTAAGTTCGTCTGTTTTTAAATTGCCCGATGGTACTGTGGTATTTTCAAAACGTATGGCATTTTCTATATCCGTCATGGTAACATTGGCAGCTTGCATGCGGCTCAAGTCCATGTTGATATGAATCTCTCTGTCTAATGCTCCTACTATATCTACACGGGTAATTTGTGGTAGTGATTCTATGTGGTCTTTTATCTGGTCAGCATATTTTTTTAACTTGTTCAAGTCAAAATTACCTGCCAAATTTACATTCATAATAGGCTGTTCGCTAAAGTCGAATTCCTTTACAAAAGGTTCTTTTCGTGCAGGGTCGTTTGGCAATTCTTGTTCCGATAAATCAACCGCTTCTTTTACTTTTTGTTTGCACTCATCTGGTTTTTTATCCGTATTAAATTCTACTATTATAATAGATACATTTTGTATAGAAGTACTAGTTAATTTTTTTACGCCATTGATTGCTTTTAATTTTTTCTCAATGGGTTTTGTAATCAAGTTTTCTATATCAGTAGGCGAAGTTCCAGGAAATATAGTTTGTACCGAGATGGTTGGTACAACAATATCAGGGAATTTTTCCTTAGGCAAACCAATATAAGACATGATACCCGTAATAGTAAGGATAGCCGCTATTACAAATATGGTAGTTTTATTGTCTATACTCCAACTCGTGGGTTTAAATTCTTTTGTTAAATCTTTCATTATAATATATGTTAATGCTGATTTTAATATTTATATATTGATATTTTTTGTTATATAAAATATAATTTTAATGATATGGTTCCATTAACCATTAACCATTAATCCCGCCGCGGCGGGAACCATTATATATTATAGTTTTACTTCTTCTCCATCATTCAAATCTTGGTAGCCCGTAGTAATTAATTCGTCTCCCGGTTGTAGGCCCGATTTTACTTCAATTTTTCCGCTGTAGTTCATGCCTACAGTTACTATACGTTTGCGTGCGATAGTTTTCTTACCTTCATGCACCAATACAAATACATACGAACCTTCTTCATTGTTTTGTATAGTATTAATGGGTATTACTAAAGTTTTAGGATTTTCATAATCTATAATTTTTACAATGGCTACCATATTGGGTTGATAACTTGCCATATCGCCACTTAGGGTGCATTCTACATTAAAAGTACGCGACATGGGGTTTATTACTTTGCCACTGTATGATACTGTCGATTGGGTTTCTTTGTTAATATCGGGGAATACAATCAGCACATTATTGCCCTGTTTAATTTTACCTGAATAAGTTTCAGCTACATCAGCTTTTACTTTTAGTTTAGAATTATTTACAACGCGGAAGGCAGGGAAACCAGGTGATGCAAGCTGCCCTACTTTTGCAAATACTTCATCAAGCACACCCGTTACCAACGATTTTATTTTGAATGATTCGAGGTTCTCGTTTAAGGTAGCCTTACTTTTTTCTAAAGCTTCTTTATTATTCTTTGCTTGCAAAAATGCAATTTCACTTCCTATCTTTTGATCCCACAAATTCTTTTGTCTTTGAAAAACAGTAGTTGCCAATTCAAGTCTGTTATTTAATTCGGCCATTCCTGAGCGAAGATTTTGATCATCAAGTTGTGCCAGCACCTGACCCCTGCTCACCATGTCGCCTACCTTTACATATACCGCCGTAATAGTGCCAGGAGCTTTTGCGGTAATTGTTACATTCTCGTCAGCATCTACACGACCTTGTATTTCGAGGTAATGTTTAAATTCAATATTTTCTAATTTGGTTATTGAAATCAAGCGTGATTTATCATCTTTATTGGTAGTATCTAATTCGGCAATTTCTTTTTGTATTTTCGAAATATCATCAGCTACTTTTTTCTGAATTTTGACCAAACTATCAAGTGACTCTTTCTTTTGGTCTAAAGTGGTTTTACCGCCACCACAGCTTGCTACCAGACTTATTATAAGAATTGAGATAGCGAATAAAGATATATTTTTCATTGTATTTCTTGAGTTTTTCATTTGATTGATTTTATATATATAATGATTTTAGTTTATTTTCCCATTGCTTTTTTCAAATCCGATTTGGAGGTGAGTAATTCATATATAGCATTTAGATAACTTGTTTGTGCTGTTTTAAAATCGCTATCTGCCGTTTGCAATTCAAAACTATTAGCAATACCTTCTTTATATTTGATAGAAGTAGTATTATATATTTTCTCCGATAAGTCTCTACTTCTTTTTTGCAAATCGAGCATTTTAATAGCATTTTGATATTTACTTTTTGCAGCAAAATATTCAAGGTTCAAGGCATTTGAAAGATTAGCAGAATCGTTTTGTAATTTCCGCAATTGTATATTTGCTTGTGCTATTTTACTTTGTTTTTGGAAACCATCGAAAATCGGAACGCCTAGTCGCAGCCCAACCAAGGCAGAGGGAACCCAAGGAAGTTGTGGTGTAGATTTGAATAGATTATCATTATTTCGGTTCAATGCACTTTGCACAGAACCTATCAATACAAGATTGGGAAGATAACCATATTGGTAACGTTGTTTGTCGAGTGTATATAATACTTGTTGCTCTCTCAAAAGTTTATATTCTATCCTGCCCTGCACGCTAAAATCTGTATTGGCCATATCGCCCGCATCGGCGGTATATAGCTTTTCTAAGTTATCGGAAAGTGTAATTGGTTTTGTAACATCGAAACCCATTTGTAATTTGATAGCTTTATAGGCAATTTCTTTTGAGTTTTCTAAATTTGCTTTTGCTATTTGAAGATTGGAAAGAGTGAGTTCTAATTTGTCAACATCCAGCGATTCTACAAAACCATTTTTGTTCATTTGTTTCATTTCGAACAAAAGTTTTTCTATCCTCGTTAAGTTTTCGTTTACGAGCTTAATATTTTCCGTTAAAATTAAAGCGGCATAATATGCTTTTGTAATATTCGACTCAACATCAATTTCACTTTTGGCAACCAATTGCTGCGATAATATAGCTACTTCTCTCGAAGCTTTAAGCCCCACCAAATAGCCACCATCAAAAATAAGTTGGCTAGCATTAATAGCTGCTGTAATTTGGTGTGTGGTACCAAAGGTGAGTTTCAGATATTCATCAGGTTTTCCACCAAATACATTGGGAATAAAACTAGCAGGCAATTTTAAAAAGTCGTTCCATTGCACACTACCATTTACTTGCGGTAAGCCAACCGAAAGAATTTCTTTCACTTGTTCTTTCGATTTGTCAGCATCAAGTTTGGAGTTAAGCAGGGTGGGGTTGTGCTTTTTGCCATAATCAATAGCTTGTTGCAACGAGAAATTTTCTTCTGTCGACTGTGCCTGTATGGCGTTAAGCGATAAGTAGGTTAGCCCTAGTATGAGCAGTTTTTTCATAACTGTGTTGTTTTATTTTCTAAATATTTAATTCCTTTAGGCGTGCAAACACCCCTCAAATGATAATTAATGAATTCATGGTAAATGTCGTGGAAACTATACTCATCATCAGGGAACAATTCATTGTTTACGGTAAGCCCAATTATCTCCACATACAATCTGCAAATTATTTCAGTATTAAGGTCACTTCTATAATACCCCTCCGCTTTGCCGTTTTCCAAATTGGACTTTACCATTTTTGCTATAAAGCTTCTTTTATGTTGGTCGAATCTTTTCCAGCTATCATGATAATATTTTTTAAGATCATTTATAGTCATCGGATTCACATGTCTCATAGTTTGGTTCACCCGTTTTACGATACAAAGCACTTCGTCAATTGGGTTTTTTCTTTCAGCATGCAAATGACTAAAATACGCTTCCTCGCAACTAAAGGTGTGATCAACTGTTTGTTTTACCAAGTCCGATTTGTCTGAAAAATACTGGTACAAAGTTTTTTTACTAATACCCAATTCACGGCTCACATCATCCATAGTCGTGCTTTTTACGCCCACTTTCATGAAAATGGACTCTGCACCTTTCAGTATTTTATTTTTAGTATCTTTTTCCAAAACGTGGGGCAAAAAAATTTATAAATGTGTTTTCTCTTTTTGTGTATTTACGTGAACCGTAGTTACAAGTAAGCGAAATGTAAAAATTTACAACCCATCCAAATATTGATATTTTAGTATGATTATCAGACAATTAAAATTACCGCCATTGGGAAAGGCTTGGTATTATTGCTTTGCAAATGGATACTAGGGAAACAAAAGTAAGTAAAAAATGTTTCCTATGTTCCTGCATATTTAACTAAAGGCAAACTCTTTTTTTGGAAATTATTATAGTGAAGAAGTTTACCTTTGACCCGTGAATATAAGATTTTATGATAGCTTAAATTATATCAAGAAATATAATAGCCGTAGGATATGGAATCTTATACTAGTTTGGACAAGTTTTCATCTTTCTAAATTGTTCAAAAAATCTCTTCATTTGGGGATGCCAGTTAGTGCTTCCATCGAACCTACCACTTCTTGTAACTTGAGATGCCCTCAATGCCCTAGCGGTTTGCGTTCATTTTCTAGACCAACGGGTATGTTGCAAATGGATATGTTTCGAGATACCATTGATCAACTGGCACCTACACTTACTTACCTAATACTCTACTTTCAAGGTGAACCTTATTTGAATCCAGATTTTTTAGGTTTTGTAAATTACGCCCATCAGAAAAATATATATACAGCCACATCGTCCAATGCCCACCATATTTCGGAGAAGATGGCAGAAGAAACTGTAAAATCAGGCTTGGATCGGTTAATAATTTCGATTGATGGTGTCACTCAAGACACCTACAAAGAATATAGAGTAGGAGGTAGTTTGGACAAGGTATTACAGTCCACTCAAAACCTTTTGCAGTGGAAGAAAAAGTTAAAAAGTAAAACGCCACATATTATTTGGCAATTTATTGTTTTCAAACATAATGAACATCAGATTCCTGCATTTAAAGATTTGGCAAAAACTTATGGAGTTGATGACTGGGCAATTAAGACTGCACAAGTTTATGATTATGAAAACGGGAATGATTTGATACCAGACGATGGTCGTTATAGCCGCTATGAAGAGGTTCATACCAATGGTTTTTCCTTAAAAAATAAAATGTTGGATCATTGTTGGAGAATGTGGCAGGGCTGCGTTATTACTTGGGACGGTAAAGTAGTTCCCTGTTGCTTCGATAAAGATGCTGAGTTTAGGATGGGGAATTTAGAAAGTCAATCATTTGTAAAAATATGGAAAGGGGAGGCTTATAAAAATTTCAGGTCTAAAATCTTAGGAGGACGAAAAAATATTTCTATTTGCCAAAACTGTACCGAGGGTACCAAGGTGTGGGATTGATTATTTTGAATATCAGTTATATATAGGTCTTTGTTTAGAAATAATTATTTTTTTCTTTATACAGGCAACCAAAATCCCATTTTGCCTGTCGTGGATATTGAACGTAAATACTTAAAAACCGTTTAAAATACTTATATTTGAAGTCTAATTTTAGAAGAACTAATTTCACATGAGAAAAATTATACCCATACTGTTATTTGTTTTTAGCTTTACTCAAAGCTTGGAAACCAAAGCCACCCACGTAATGGGGGCTGATATCGAGTATACCTGCCGGAGCAAGGACACCTTCGATTTTATCGTACGTGTTTTCAAGGACTGCAAAGGTGTGAGCTTGTCAGCCATTGCAATGAACGTTATTGGGATTGGATGCTCATATACCTCAAGCTATACTATGACCCAAGTTTCCTGTCAGGATATTACCCCTGTATGTAAAAAGTCATGCTCCAAGTGCGACCGTACCAACTGCAATGCATACGGCTATCCCAACGGTTCCGATGCAAGTTGTTCGTTCCCGTACGGTGTTGAAAAATTGATATTCAAACAGACAGTAATTTTTCCAAAGAACAACACCTGCTGCAAATTCCGTGTGGAGTATTCTCAGTGCTGTCGGAACGGGGCCATCACCACCTGTTGTGCGGGCGATAATTTTTATTCCTATGCCGAGTTCAACCGCTGCATCACCCCCTGCAACAACTCGCCCACACTTACCAACGACCCCGTGGGTATGTACTGCGTGGGCAACTGCATCTGCTACAACAACGGTGCCCGCGACACTTCCAACTACGATTCCATTTCCTACCACATGGCACAGGCTCTTTCAGCCTTTGGCTCACCTGCTACTTACCAAGGTTCCTATACTTACCAGTACCCCTTGTACTATGATGGTTTCCCCTCGATAAAAAAATACAACGACAAGACTTGCAAGGGATGGCTCTTGGACTCCATCACTGGCGACCTTTGCTTCAAGCCGATGCAGCAGCAGGTGTCCGTTGTGGCCATCACCCTCAAAGAATGGCGTAAGGACTCCAACGGCAAGATGGTGAACATAGGTCTCACCCGCCGCGACATGCAGCTAATTATTGTGGCCAACTGTACCAACAAGGCACCGAGCCTTCCCGCGGCCACCCAAGTGGGCTGTG